>JBMCIT010000020.1:0-12265 GCA_048616715.1 Tangfeifania sp.
ATGAATATACTGAGAAAATCACTCGCTCCCATAACCGATAAGGCATGGGACGAAATAACAGAACAACTGGATGATATTTTAAAAACATATTTAACCGGCCGCAAATTCGTGGATATCGACGGGCCAAACGGGCTGGAATTTGGAAGTGTATCTACGGGCAGGTTGATTACGCCCGAAAATCAGGATGATGAAGGTGTAAATTATGGGATCAGGGAAGTGCTCCCGCTGGTTGAGGTTCGTAAACCATTTGAAATGGATTTGTGGGAACTCGATAATATCGACAGGGGAGCAAAAGATGCCGATCTCGGACCGCTCGAGAAAGCAGCCAAAGAGGTTGCGTTATTTGAAGAAAAAACCATTTATGAAGGTTTTGAGCCGGCGGGTATCAAAGGTTTGAAAACTTCATCGGAAAAAGCGCCTGTAACTGTTCCGTCCGACGTTAACGATTTTATTAAAGAAATCAGTAATCAAACTGTTTACTTAAAGGAAAATGCAGTAGAAGGGCCTTATGCATTGGTAGTTGCCGCCAAAGATTGGTTAAACTTTGTTGAGTTATCAAAAGGATATCCGGTTCAGAAACAGATCCAGGAAATTTTGGGTGGAAAAGTAATCATCAATCACTCCAACGAAAATACTTTTCTTGTGTCAGAACGTGGTGGAGATTACGAACTTGTAATAGGGCAGGATATTGCGCTTGGCTATGATAGCCACAGTACAGAAAAGGTAAAACTTTACCTTACTTCTTCTTTTACTTTCAGGGTTTTAAGTCCTGAATCGGTGGTTGTTTTCAACCGAAAATCATAAAGAAAAAATGGAATGGATATTCTGACCCTAACCATGAACCCCGTTCTGGACAAAACTGTTCAGGTGGATTTATTGGTACCTGAAAAAAAAACCAGGTGCCGGAATCCTGTTTATGCACCGGGTGGCGGCGGAATTAATGTTTCAAGGGCCATTAATAAGCTGGGTGGAAAATCAACCGCACTTTTTGCGGCCGGAGGTGAAACCGGTGAAAAAATTCAGCAATTACTAAAAGAAGAAGGTGTTGACTGCATGGTTATCGACTCCGGTAAAAATTCGCGCGAAAACCTGATGGTGAACGACAATAAAACCGGGAACCTGTACCGGTTTGTAATGCCCGGGGATGAAATGGATGAGGAAGTCTGGAAAAATGCACTCGATGCTGTTTATAATTTTTCTCCCAAACCCGATTACCTGATTGCCAGCGGGAGCCTTCCGCCGGGAGTGCCGGATGATTTTTATGCCCGGATTGCAAAACATGCCCGCGAAAACGATATCCGGATGATAATAGATGCTTCAGGTCCGCCATTAAGAAAAGCGCTCAAAGAAAAATTATTTCTGATAAAACCCAATCTTCGGGAAATCAAGGAAATACTGAATAAAAAGAGCATCGACGGAATGGATTTGGAAGAATCGGTAAAAGAAATTCTGAATAAAGAATATTGCGCTGTGTTAATTGTGTCGCTCGGAGCAAAAGGCGCTTTATTTGCCAGCAGGGACAATGATGTAGAATACATTGTTCCGCCGGTAATGCCTGTAAAAAGTACGGTAGGAGCTGGCGATTCAATGATTGCCGGAATATTGATGGGCTGTAAAAACGGCCTCTGGCCCGAGCAGGCAATCCGTTACGGAGTGGCAGCAGGCACTGCAGCTACCATGACTTCAGGAACCGAATTGTGTAATAAAAATGATACCGATAAAATTTACGATTGGCTCACTTCCGAAGATAATAAAGGTTAATTCGGTTAAAAACAGAAGCTAAAAGGGATTATGAAACCGCAGGTAAATCATTCAGATAGAAACAATAAATCCAACGGGGATGATCATGAACAACACCGGCATAATCATAATGGGAAGGGTAATGGCAACCATGAGCACAATGGGCACGGCCATACCGAACACCACAAGCAAATGATAAAAGATTTTCGGCTGCGGTTTTGGATTTCAGTGGCAGTAACTGTTCCTGTTCTGGTGTTGTCGCCAATGGTGCAGGGGCTGCTGGGTTACGAATTCACTTTTCAGTTTTCAGACTATATTTTATTCGCACTTTCCGGTTTCATTTACTTTTATGGCGGCTGGCCGTTTTTAACCGGCCTGGTTGATGAATTGAAGCAAAGGCAGCCCGGAATGATGACGCTTATTGCAGTGGCTATAACGGTTGCGTTCGGTTACAGTACTGCTACTACTTTCGGATTGGAGGGAGATACTTTTTTCTGGGAACTTGCCACATTAATTGATGTTATGTTGCTTGGCCACTGGATTGAAATGAAATCGGTGGTTAAAGCTTCGGGCGCCCTTCAAAGTCTTGTGAAACTGATGCCCACCCAGGCGCATTTAATTGAAAACGGAGACACGCGCGATGTGAAAATCGATGAACTGAAAAGTGATGGTAAAGTACTGGTTCGTCCCGGAGAAAAAATTCCGGTTGACGGGGTGATTTATGAAGGCAAAAGCAGTATCGATGAGTCGATGGTTACCGGTGAATCGAAACCAATAACAAAATCGAAAGGCGATAAAGTAATTGGCGGAACAATAAACGGAAAAAGTTCAATTAAAGTAAAAGTGGGGCAGGCCGGTGAAAATGCTTACCTGAACAAGGTAATCAATATGGTGCGGGAAGCGCAGGGCGAAAAATCGAAAACACAGCACCTGGCCGACCGTATTGCTTTCTGGCTGACAATTATTGCACTGACAGTAGGTTTTGGAACACTCGCTGCCTGGCTTATAATCGGGCAGCCTTTTGTTTTTGCGCTCGAACGAATGGCCAGTGTAATGGTAATTACCTGTCCGCATGCGCTCGGCCTGGCAGTTCCGCTGGTTGTGGCTATTTCAACCTCGGTTTCGGCCCAAAAAGGATTGTTGATCCGAAATCGTACAGCTTTTGAAAATTCACGAAAAATTACATTGCTGGTATTCGATAAAACCGGCACCTTAACCAAAGGAAACTTTGCCGTGTCGGGATACGGTTCTTTTTCGGATAATTACAACGATAAAAAGGTTCTCAGCCTGGCAGCATCGCTTGAGTCGGAATCGGAACACCCGCTTGGAGAGGGTATCCTGGAAAAAGCAAAAGATGAGGATGTAGAAATAAAAAAGCCGGAAGATTTCGATTCCATTACCGGCAAAGGCATTGAAGGTAAAGTGGATGGAAAGAACATAAAAATTGTCAGCCCCGGTTATATCGAAGAAAACGATATGGAGCTGCCTGATGATCTGGAGAGTGAAAATGAACGCGAAACAATGGTTTTTGTAGTGGCAGATGAAAAGGTTGTTGGTTACATTGCTATGTCAGACGAAATCAGGGAAGAATCATACGAGGCAGTTAAAACGCTGAAAAATAATGGACTGAAACTTTATATGATGACCGGCGACAATGAAAAGGTAGCCAAAAGTGTGAGCGAAGAATTGGGGCTCGACCATTACTATGCCGGCTTGCTGCCCGACCAGAAGCTGGAAAAAATTAAAGAACTCCGTAGCAAAGGAGAATATGTAGCCATGACCGGAGACGGAATAAACGATGCCCCGGCCCTGGCCACCGCTGATGTGGGAATTGCAGTGGGTTCCGGAACCGACGTGGCTGCCGATACAGCCGATATTATTCTGGTGAACAGCAACCCGCAGGATATTGCATCGCTGATTGTTTTTGGTAAGGAAACCTACAAAAAAATGATTCAGAATTTTATTTGGGCCACTGCATACAATGTGGTTGCAATTCCGCTTGCCGCTGGTGTATTGTTTACTGCCGGAATTATGATCAGCCCGGCACTGGGGGCAATCCTGATGAGTTTAAGTACTGTTATTGTTGCCATAAATGCCCAGCTTTTAAAACGAAAAATGAAATAAATTTAGTTTCTTATTTTTAAAATGAAGGTGAATGATTACATAAAAAAAACAGTAAAATTTGGTTTTGAACCAACATTACAGGAATTGGAGCAGGCTATTGAAAAAGAAGGGTTTAATATTGTTTCTGAAATAAAAATTCACGACAGGCTGAAAGAAGAGTTTCACATCGATTTCCGGAAATTCATCATAATCAGGGCCCGGCATACTGATTTTCAGAACAATTTTCCCGGTTTAGGCACAGAAGATAATTTTTCAAAAATGCAGTGCAATTTTGTTATTTATCAAAACTCCGGTAATGAAACGGAAGTGGTTTGCTACAATCCGGTTGCCCTTAATGGAAACTCGAACAACGCCGACTGGAAAGAAACAGAAAAACAAATCGTCCGGAAAATTAATAAAGTCATTCTCCGGTTTTAAAACCCTCAAAAAATAGATCGGCTAATACTGCTGAAAACTTTAAATCCCGATTCTTTTCTTAATCTGTTAACGCAAATACATGCTTCTTTTGGCCCTAAATTGAAGAAAATCTCCACAAAGTGGGGTGCATATTCACAAGTTTTTTCGGAAATTTCCACATTTCAAAAATCAAATCTCCTGCATAGCCTTGCATTTGCGGCAATTACTTAATTTTTCAGCTTTTGGCATAGTTTTTAACCTTTTTAAAATAATGTTTCGGAAAAATCGGAAACATTTTTTGAAAGTAATTTTTGAATTTAAAACGAAAACGCTGTAAATAATTTAAAATAGTTAAGTATGAAAACAAATAAAGCTCATGCTGTTTGGAAAGGAAATTTGAAAGATGGAAAAGGAACTATGAAAATGGGTTCGGTTGAAAAAGAACTGGCCTATAATTTTTCATCGAGATTTGAAAACGGAGAAGAAACCAACCCCGAGGAACTAATCGGGGCAGCACACGCCGGATGTTTTTCCATGGCTTTTTCGATGCTGTTGTCTGATGAAGGCTATGAGCCAAAATCGGTTTCAACTACTGCTGAAGTTAGTCTTGTAAAAGAAGACGGCGGATTTAAGATAAAATCGAGCCACCTCATAACAGAAGCAGAAGTTCCTGGAATTGGAGAGGATCTGTTTAAAGAGCTGGCAGAAAAAGCGAAGGAAAATTGTCCTGTTTCCAAGGCACTTTCTCTTGAAATTACAATGGAAAGTAAATTGAAAAATTAAAAAATTTTAACGATGAGAAAATATAAAATACCAATTTTATCAGCACTTTTCGCTAGTGCACTAACAATCGTATTGTTTGTTGCATTTAATATGAATGAACCTGATACACCGCAAATTGCACAGTTGCCCGAAGGGGCACAAACGAGTGTTTTATACACTGCAAACAGTGAAGGCGAAGTTGTGCCACTCGATTTTACCGATATCTCAAAACAAGTGATGAATGCAGTAGTGCACATCAATTCAATTCAGGAAGTGGAACAGCAGGCGAGACCGGATTTGAGAGAACTGCCGGATCCTTTCAGGGAATTTTTTAGGCGTTTTGAGCAGGAAAGAGGAGATAGTCCGCAACAACGACAGGGAGGAGGTTCGGGCGTAATTATTAATTCCGACGGGTACATTGTTACCAATAACCATGTAGTAGCCAATGCCGACGAAGTAAATGTCACTTTATACGATAACCGTTCTTACAAGGCACGTATCATCGGAACCGATCCGACTACCGACCTGGCCCTGGTTCAGGTAGAAGAAACCGGGCTGCCCACTATCCCGATGGTTGATTCCAAAGATATTGAAGTGGGAGAGTGGGTACTCGCGGTGGGAAATCCGTTTAACCTGACCTCCACTGTTACAGCAGGAATTGTCAGCGCAAAATCAAGAAGTATCAATATCCTTCGCGAACAATATGCCATCGAATCGTTTATTCAGACCGATGCAGCTATTAACCCTGGAAACAGCGGCGGCGCCCTGGTAAACCTGCAGGGAGGCCTGATTGGAGTTAATACAGCAATTGCCAGCCCTACCGGTACTTATGCCGGTTATGGATTTGCCATTCCGTCGAATATTGTGAACAAAGTAGTAAGCGACCTTCTCGAATACGGAACTGTGCAGCGCGGTTACCTCGGAGTTGTTATCCAAAATGTTACAGGTAATTTTGCCGAAGAGGAAGGACTCGATGTTAACGAAGGTGTTTATATTGATAGTGTAAGCACAGGCAGCGCAGCAGATGAAGCTGGCATTGAAGCCGGCGATGTTGTTATTGAGATTGAAGGCATGAAAATTACGCAGGCCTCGCAACTCCAGGAAACGGTAGCCACGCATCGCCCGGGCGAAGAAGTTGAGTTGGTAATCAACCGCGACGGAAAAATCATTGAACGTACCGCAGTGTTGCAAAGTCTTGAAGGGGCAACTGAAATTCAAGAAACCAAACGCGGAAAAATGTTTCCCGACCTGGGGGCTGAAATGGCTACTGTCAGCGATGAAGAAGCAGAAGAGCTCGGAATCGAAGGCGGTGTAAGGATCACCAGATTGTATGCAGGAATATTGCGACAGAAAACCGAAGTGCGGGAAGGATTTATTATTATCCGTATAAATAACCAATCGGTTACCACTGTGGATGAGTTCAAAAATATTCTGGAAGATACCGAAGGTGGAGTGATGCTTGAGGGAGTTTACGAAGGATTACCCGACGTTCATTATTACGCTTTCGGATTGGACTAATTGACAGTAAATAATTAAAATAATCATAAAAAAGGACCGACATGTTTAGAGTATTGGATTTAACAAACAAAGATTTAATTGCCATTCAAATCGATGGCCATCTTAAGAAAAATGATTACGATAAAATTACCCCACTGATTGAAAAAACAGTGAAGGAATATGGTAAGATTAAACTATACATTCAAATTGACAACATCGAAGGCATTGAACCAAAAGCTTTTGCCGAAGATGTAAAAACATATTTCAAGCATTTCAACCACATAAACCGTATTGCGGTTGTGGGCGAAAACGACTGGCAAAAATTATGGGCAAACCTTGCCAACCCTTTTGTTTCAGGAGAAATTAAATTTTTCCGCCATGGCGATGTGGTTGCTGCACGAAAATGGATTCTTGGTTAACCCGGGAAAAAATACAGCAAATTGAAGTTTTAATGTAAAAGGGGTTGCAGTTAGCGGAAACATGAACATTTCCCGGCTTTAATCCCTTTTTATAATAAACAAAATATTAAAATCAGCAATAAATGAACGAAAAAGAGATTCATGAAATCATTCAAAACCGAAAACCAGTACTGTTCCTCGATTATGACGGCACACTTACGCCCATTGTTAAACGGCCCGAAGATGCGCTGATTTCCGACTCCATGAGAAGTGTTCTGAAAAAATGTGCTGCAAAGTTTAAAGTAGCAGTTGTGAGTGGCCGCGATATGGACGATTTAAAAAGCAAGGTTCAGGTTGATAAGTTGATTTTCGCCGGCAGCCATGGTTTTCGTATCTCAGGACCTGACGGTTTGTATAAAGAACACGAAAAAGCAGATGTAATATTGCCGCGCCTCAGCGATATCGAAGAAGAACTATATCAAATTCTCCCGCAAATTGATAAAGGAATTCAGATTGACCGAAAACGCTATGCAGTGGCAGTGCATTACCGCAATGCAAACGAAGACAATATTCCGGTAATAAAACAAAAAGTAGATGAAATTTTGAAGGAGAATCCGGATTTTAAAAAAGGGGAGGGTAAAAAAATCCTCGAAATAAAACCCAATGTCGACTGGCACAAAGGAAAAGCAGTGCTCTGGATAATGAAAAAACTGGGTGTTGACGATACAAGTAAATTTGTACCCATTTATATTGGCGATGATGTTACCGACGAAGATGCTTTCAGAAGCATCAGCGAATTTGGAGTAGGTATTCTGGTGGGGACCCACGGACAGGAAACCGCTGCCAGATACAGACTCGACGATGTGCCCGATGTGCAATCGTTTCTGAACCGGCTGGCAGGTTTGACTGATTAACTAACTATTTTAAAAAAAAAATTAAAATAATTCAAAAAATGGCATTAAAAAGTATCAATCCGTACACAAACGAAGTAATTGAAGAGTTTGAACCACTCTCCGATAAACAGATAGAGGAAAAAATTCAAAAATCAGCAAATGCTTTTATCAAATGGAAGTACTCAAATTTTGAATACCGTAAAAAACTTATGCTAAAAACTGCCGATTTGCTGCTCGATAGCAAGGTATTGTTAAGCAGGCACATCAGCGAAGAGATGGGAAAAGTAAACAGTGAAGCAAAGGCTGAGGTTGAAAAATGTGCGTGGGTATGTAAACATTATGCCCACGAAGCTGAAGTTTTACTCCATCGGGAGGCGGTTGGTACCGAGGCGCACATGGCTTTTATAGAATATGAACCTTTGGGGCCTATCCTTGGGGTTATGCCCTGGAATTTCCCGTTCTGGCAGGTGTTCCGGTTTATTGCGCCAACTCTCATGGCCGGAAATGTTGTGTTGTTAAAACATGCATCGAATGTGCAGATATGTGCGCGGGCCATTGAAAATACACTGGAAAAAGCAGGTTTTCCGCCAGGTGTTTTCCAGAATGTGCAGGTGGGATCAGATAAGGTAAAAGGTATTATTGAACACGATGTTGTGAAAGCCGTTACCCTCACCGGCAGTGAAGGGGCCGGGCAGAACGTGGCGGAAATTGCAGGGCACAATATCAAAAAATCGGTACTTGAACTGGGGGGCAGCAATTCTTTTATTGTGCTGGACGATGCAGACATTGAAAAAGCAGTAGAAATTGGGTTGAAAGCACGGATGCAGAATGCCGGCCAGAGTTGTATTGCAGCCAAGCGTTTCATTATTCATGAAAGAGTGAGCGATGAATTTATCGACCGGTTTACCACCGAACTGAATAAATTGAAGGCAGGTGATCCATTCGGCGAAAATACCGGTTTAGGTCCTTTGTCCAGTGTCGATCAGGCTGAACAGGTAAAAGAGCAAGTGCGAAAATCGGTTGAAATGGGTGCGAAAGTTGTTGCCGGGGGCATGCCTGAAAAAGCTGTTTACCCGCCCACTCTTGTTACACATGTAAAACCCGGAATGCCGCTGTTCGACGAGGAAGTATTCGGTCCGGTTGCACCGGTAATTATTGCCAAAGATGCCGAAGAAGCGGTTAAATTAAGTAACCGGTCGAAGTTTGGATTGGGAGTCTCCCTGTTTACCAACGACCTGGAAAAAGCACAGGATATGGTACCTAAATTTGATGATGGCGCCGTATTTATCAATGCGTTGGTAAAATCAGACCCCAGGTTGCCTTTTGGCGGAACAAAACGCTCGGGTTACGGCCGCGAACTGGCCATGCAGGGAATCCGGGAATTTGTGAATGTGAAAACAGTGTATATCGATAAATTTCAGGATATTGAAAAAGAAGAAGGCGATTCTGCCATCAGCATGGGATCGCCGAAATAATGTTTGGTGAAAATTGAGAAATTAGCAGAATGGGACCTTTAATAAGCCTCATTGTCATTTTAACTTTATCTGTTCTGATTACAAAAATCGCAACAGAAGCACTGGTGCACACCGGACTTTCGAAACAGGCAGCAAAGTTCCAGGCCCGTTCTGCTTTTACAGGTGTGGGATTTACTACCGGGGAAGCCGAAAGTGTTGTAAATCATCCTGTTCGTCGGAAAATTATTCTTTCGCTGATGCTTATCGGTAATGTGGGAATCATTTCAGCCATTGCCTCCCTGATGCTTACTTTTGTTAATACCAGTCAGGATGCTCAGGACAATGTTTTGAGGATAGCAATAATTACCGGGAGTATGGCGTTTTTATGGGGGCTCTCAAAAAGCAAATGGGTGGAACGCCGTCTTGTAAAAATTATAAACAAGATGCTGGAAAAATTTACTTCCCTGAAAATTCGTGATTACGTTGAATTGCTCGATCTGACAGGTGATTACGAAATTACCGTAATTGAGGTTAAGGAGGGTGACTGGATGGAAAACCGTAATGTTGGCAACCTTCAATTGTGGGAGGAGGGAATTAATTTAATCGGTATTCAGCGCGATGACGGAACTTATCTTGGAACTCCGCAGGGCGAAACAAAAATTACCACCAATGACCAGCTTATTCTTTACGGCCGCGAAAATACATTGAAAAACCTGGAGAAACGCAAACAGGATTTTGCAGGTGACCAGGAGCACGAAAAAGCGGTGAGAGATCAGTCTGAAGAAGAAGAAAAACAAAGAAAAGAAGATAAACGGTCAAGGTAAGATTCTTGCCTTTTCAACTAAAAAACCAGATGAAATAGTATCGTTTTGGACTGTTATTTCATGGCTCTTTTTTTTTACTTTCAAAAAACATTATCCATTATTTTAGTTAATAATTCTTTTGCTTTAATTGGTTTTGAAAGGTAATCGTTGCAGCCGGCATCCATCATTTTTTCGTAATTGTCAGAAAATGAATAAGCTGTTTGTGCAATGATAGGAATTTCCCGGTTGAATTCCCTGATCATCCGCGTTGCTTTATTTCCGTCCATATCTGACAATTTTACATCCATCAGAATTAAATCGATGCTTTTATTGTTTTTCATAATCTGAATAGCTTCTTGTCCGGTGTTTGCACGTACCGTGTTGTGATTTTCTTTTTTTAGCAGCGTATTAATGAATGACCAGTTGATTTCATCATCCTCAACGACTAAAATATTCAGTTGTTTTTCTTTCAATTTCTTTTCACCGGGCTTTTTCCGCGGGTTTATTTTTTCAATGGAAGCATAGTTGTTTTCGTTGTTATCTAAAGTGAAAATGAAACAGCTTCCTTTATTTTCTTCCGATTTTACCCTGATTTCTCCTCCCAGCAATTCAGTGTAAGCCCTGGCAATCGAAAGCCCCAGCCCCAATCCTTCGTGTGCCCTTGTAATATTTAAGTTAGCCTGGACAAAACGATCGAAAATTGCATGAATTCTGTTTTTGGGTATTCCGACTCCTGTATCATTTACAAAAAAGGAAAATGAATTTCCATTTCTGTTGTATCCAAATTCTACAAATCCTTTTTTGGTAAATTTGATGGCATTTTTGATCAGATTTGTTAGTATCGAACGAAATTTAATTTTATCTGATATTAAATAATCATCTGAACTGTTTTTGGGCAGATTTATTTTTAACCCGATATTGTTTTCTTTTGCCTCAGGCTCGAAAAAGTTATGCAGAAAGAACAGTTCATTCTGAACATCGATATAATCGAGATGTATTTTTAGTTGTCCCGATTCAATTTTCGATATTTCAACAATGTCATCAATTGTGTTCAAAAGCCTTGCACTGCTTTTTTTTACCATTTTGTAGTAGAGTTCCTCTTCCCGGGGCGAAATACCCGGGGCATGAATCAGATCGAGAAAACCAATAATGCCGTTCATCGGTGTACGGATTTCATGGCTCATATTTGCCAGAAAGGCAGATTTCAGGCGATCGCTTTCCTGTGCTTTTTCTTTGGCATCAATTAGTTGGTGCTCTGTTTCTTTGCGCGATGTAACATCTATATTAACTCCGTCAATTTTTACTAACTGTCCGTTTTCATAGTGTGGAATTGAATTGTTTTGAATCCATTTTACGGAGCCGTCTTCGAATAATAGCCTGAATTCTGTATTTACCGGTTTTTTTAGGTTGAGAAGGTTTTGGTAATGTTCGAGAATTTCGGGTAAATCATCAGAATGTATTCTGCTTAACGCATAATCCCAGGTCGGTTCAATTTCGCCGGGTTCAAGTCCGTAAATTCTAAAATTGTTGTCCGACCAGGATGCTTTTTGGGTTCTTAAATCATATTGCCAGCTTCCCATTTTGGCTATTTCCTGGGCATGTTTCAGCCTTTCGTTTTTTTCCTGTAAAGCCAGGTAAACCTGTTTGCTTTTCGTTTTATCTCTCACTAAAACATACCTGGCAGCACGGTTTTCAAAATTGATGGTATATGAGGTGGTTTCAACATGGATAATTTCTCCGTTTTTCTTTAAATGCCGCCATTCGCTATAATAATTGCTGTTGTTTTTTATTGAACTTATTTGGTGCATTAATTTTCCAATTTCTTCGGATGCAAATATTTGTGTTATTTTCATCGAAAGAAATTCGTTTTCTGAATATCCGTATAATTCTTTTGCTGATTTATTTACTTTTAAAAAAGCCAGCGTTTCGGGCTCGTAAATCCACATGGGTTGAGGGTTATCTTCAAACAAATTGCGGTAATTTTTCTCCTTCTCTTCCAGCAATTGTTCAGCACGCTTCTGTTTATCCAGCTTCTTTTTTTGATTGAATTCATTGTTTTGATAGATCGGGGATAAATTTTTTAAAACAGATCTAATTTGAAATTCCAGTTCCACATCAGAAACCGGGAAAACAATAACTGCATCAATTCCTGCTTCGAGCGCTTTTAAAGCAATATCCTTTTTTGTGCCGGAATTCAC
>JBMCIT010000021.1:0-12188 GCA_048616715.1 Tangfeifania sp.
AGCCATCCAGGGAATAGTGTTTGAGCCTTTTATATAAGCATTAATATCTTTTACGTACCATTTAAAAAATATTCCGATACCTGCCATTAAAAGTAAATAGAGGAAAATTGCGAGGTAGTCAAATGTTACAAGGTTTGTCATTTTTAGTTTAACTCAGTAAAATTAGGCATACTTTCGATTGTACAAATATACAAGTCAAAATAGGGTTGAAATAGAATAGGTTTTGCCATTAATTGTATTATATTTGCTCTGAATGGTGGATTTTTAATTATTTTCTAAAATAAAGTGCAATGAAGCCGATATATTTTAAACAGTACAGTCCGCCCCCTGATTATTCCTTTCTGGTTCGTTACGCAGAAGTGCCCCATACCTATAACAGGTTTCATTACCATAAAGAATTTGAGATATTATACAATATAGAGAACAACGGCACCCGCTTTGTCGGTGATAGTATCCGGCGATTCAGCAATGGGGATCTGGTCCTGGTTGGCCCGCATATACCGCATTACTGGCATAGCGACGACAGGTATTTTGAAGGAATAGAAGACTTATCGGCAAAGGTTGTTTTAGTCCAGTTTGATGAGTCTTTTCTGGGAAAAAAATTCACAGAACTGCCCGAAGTGAAAAACATTAAGAGCTTGTTCTCAAAGGCTGCACACGGTATCCGGTTCAGGGGAAGAGATGCAACAAAAATAGGGGAAAAGATTATTCAAATTTCGGAGGAACAAAGTTGGAAAAGATTGTTGTTGATGATTGAAATGCTTTGTATGATGAGCGAGGCCAATGATTACGAGCTTCTTTCGAGCAAAGGATTTACCGAAGCATCGAAATATGCCAACCAGGAAAAAATGAGCGATTTGTTTAATTTTATGATTGCAAATTTCGACAGAGATTTGAATCTGGAAGAAGCCGCCAATCGTGCAAACATGAATGTAAGTGCGTTTTGCAGGTATTTTAAAAAATCAACCTCCAAAACATTTTCCCATGCCTTAAATGAAATACGAATAGGATTTGCATGTAAGAAAATGATTAGTTCAGACCGATCAATCTCTGAAATCGCATTCGAATGCGGTTTTAACAATATTTCCTATTTTAATAGAGTATTTAAAAATATAAAGCAGGTTACTCCTCAGAAATACAGGGAAATGCATGTTGAAAGGATAATCGTTTAGATTGTACTATATTTGCTTTTTGTTGCACAGGATTGACCGTATTTGTAAATATGCTTCACAAATGTCTGTTTGTATTCCCGGCAATCAGTTTTAATTAGCCGGGGATTTAAAAACTAACCTGTCTCTTGATTTACTGTTCATAATGAATTATTTTTCTTCTGAAGGATTGTGACTTACCATCCAGTTGATTCCAAACTGGTCGGTGCACATTCCAAAATATTCTCCCCAGTAAGTATCTTCCATTGGCATGGCAACCGCTCCGTTTTCCGAAAGTTTTTCAAAAACTTCTTCCGCCCTGTCTTTGCTTTCAACTGAAACTGAAATTGAAATGTTGTTTCCAACAATGGTCCGGGCGTCCCGGTGTCCGCCGGCGTCGCTTCCCATTAACACATTATCACCGCCGAGAGGCAGCGCAACGTGCAGGATTTTATTTTGTTCATCTTCCGACATAATAACGTTTTTCTCCTGCGGCATTTCCGAGAAACGTTCGAGGCTGGAAAATTCACCTCCAAAAACCAGTTTGTAATAATTGAAAGCCGCTTCGCAATCTCCAAGAAAAGTAAGGTAAGGATTTATTACTGTCATCGTTCTAATTTTATGTGGTTATTAATTCTGATAATTGCTATAGTGCAGTTGTTGGTAAAACAGGTGCCGGTTTGGAAATGTTTAAGCAATTAATTGATAAAACGTGGAAGGAGAAAATGAATTGATAAATGATAATCAGAGATAGAGCAACTCGCCGATTTTTTCCATGGCTTCGGTAGCCCGTTCCTGTATAAAAATATCGGTTATGCTATGTGAAAACGGAGAGGGTTTAATGTTGATTTCAATGATTTTTGCGCCGTTTTTTTTGGCGATTTCAGGAATTTCGGCGGCAGGGAGAACTTCGGCGTGGGTACCGATGATCAGCAGCAGGTCGCATTTTTCAGCTTCCTGGAATGAACGTTTTTTTGCAAAAGCCGGAATCTTCTCATTAAAAAAAACCATGTCGGGTTTTAAAATGCCTTTGCAAATGTAACAGGTGGGAGGCAGAAAATTCAAATCGGCAAAACTCATGTCGTATTCCGTATTGCACTCGGTGCAGACAAGCCGGCGGTAGGTCCCGTGCAATTCGTACACATATTTATTGCCGGCTTTTTGATGAAGGTGATCGATGTTTTGGGTGATGACGGATTCAAGGAAGCTGCGTTTCTCCATTTTTGCCAGTATTTCATGCGCAATATTGGGATCTGCATCTCCAAGCTTGTCGTAAAATATTTCTTTAATTTTTTTCCACGATTGCAGGGGTTTTTTATGAAAGTATTCGATTTCCAGGAAAATAGGGTGGGTGGTATTCCATAATCCGCCAGTGCCCCTGAAAGGAGGAATTCCACTCTCAACTGAAATTCCGGCTCCCGTAAAAGCCACCATGTATTTTGATTTGCGGATAAGTTTTACCGCTTCTTCTGTTTTTCCTAAATCCATATATATCCTTCAAAAAACACCCGGCAGGGAATTATCCGGCTGCCGGGAGTTAGAAACTGTTTGGAATTTATCCATTTATTCTATTTTGCGAATTTATCCATTAAAAATTATTCATCTTCGTTTGTAAGATCTTTGGTAACCGATACAGTGGTATCTTCGTTAAAACGGATTTTGAAATTGAGTTTCCGGAAAACCGAAATCATTGGTTTATTGTCGCGGGTAGTTTCGGCAACCAATTTTTTGACATCGCGGCTTTTGGCGATTTTCATGCAATATTCAGTAAGTATATATCCTAGCTCTTTTTTCTGCCAGTCGTCGGTAATCAGCACTGCATATTCCATTACTTCCACATCCGGGTCGGCAATGAGGCGGCCAACGCCAATGAGCCGTTTTTTGCCTTGTTGTTCCACTTCGGCAACAATGGCTATTTCACGGTCGTAGTCGATAAAGCAGAATTGCGTTGCCACTTCGTGCGAATCAAAATAAAAATCGTAACGGAAACGGTGGTAAATCGATTCTTTGGAGCAACTGGCCAGCAGTTCGAGCCACATGGGTTCGTCTTCGGGTTTAATGGGCCGCAAAATAACATCTGAACCATCCTTCAGTTGATCTGTGCGAATTAAACTTTCCGGGTACGGACGCAGAATCAGGTGTGAATATTCTTTCACAGGTTCTTTCATTACTTCTTCGTCTATCACAATACGGGCATCCAGCGCTATTACATCGGTTGGGGTTACTATCAGCGGGTTGATGTCCAGCTCTTTAATTTCGGGATAGTCGGCTGCGAGGTAAGACATACGGATGAGTACTTCAACCAGTTTGCCGATATTTTTGGGAGGTGCCCCGCGGTATCCTTCCAGTAACGGATAAATCTTCAGCGATTCAAGCATCTGGCGGGCCAGTTGTTCATTCAGCGGCGGAAACTCGAGGCGTTTGTCTTTGAACAATTCGGCAGATGTTCCACCCATTCCAACCAGCATAACAGTGCCGAATTCCGGGTCTTTTTTTATTCCGAGTATGATCTCTACGGCATCTTTTGTATCTACCATCCGCTGAATGGTGACGCCATCAATTTTGGCATCGGGGCGTTTTTCGGAAGCCGTTTTTACCATGTTGTGGAAAGTAGCCCTCACCATTTCTTCATCTTTAATATTGAGGGCAACACCTCCAACATCGGATTTATGTGTAATATCCGGCGAGTAGATTTTCATCACAACCGGGTAACCTTTCTTTTCCGAAATTTCCACTGCTTCATCTTCGGTGGCTGCCGGTGTGGGATGTGTAGTTTCGATGCCGTAGTCGTTCACCAGCATTTTCGAATCGTCTTCGTTCAGTATTCTGGCTTTCGGGAAAACCTCTTTGAGGTATTTTTCGCGCAGTTCATTTCTGTCGTATTGAAAAGATAACGGAACTTCTTTTGGCGTTTCGTAAAGCATTTCCAGGTTTTGGGAATAGTGCGAAAGTGTCATAAATGCACGTATGGCCTGTTCCGGGGCCTGGTAGTTTGGAATACCGGCCTGGTTAAATATTTGTATGCCCTCGCGCATGCTTTTCCCACCCAGCCAGCCTGTCATAATCGACTTGGAGGTTTTTCCCGCCATTTCGGCAATGGCTTCTGCGGTTTTGGTGGGGTCGGTCATGGCCTGCGGAGTGAGCAGTACCAGTACCGCATCTACATTGTCATCTTCCAATACAATTTCCGTGGCTTTGGCAAACCGCTCAGGAGTAGCATCTCCCAATACATCCACCGGGTTACCGTGCGACCAGAAAGGCGGCAGGTAATCATTCAGTTTTTGCATGGTTTCATCCGAAAGTTTTACCAGTTTCCCACCCCATGAAATGAGCGAGTCGGTTGCCATAACACCCGGGCCACCGGCATTGGTTACTATTGCAAGCCGGTTTCCTTTGGGAATGCGGCGGCGCCCTATCAAGTCGGTGAAGTCGAAAATGTTGCCAAAATCATACACACGCGCCAAGCCGGCCCTGCGGAAAACGGCATCATAAATTGAATCTTCGGAAGCAAGCGCCCCGGTGTGGGATGCTGCTGCTGCGGCTGATTCGGGGAAGCGCCCTGATTTGTAGACAATAATCGGTTTTTCGCGCGAGAACGCACGGGCTGCCGACATAAAGGTGCGGGCATTCGATAAAGATTCAACATAAAGAACAATGGATTTTGTGTTGGGATCCTGGCCGAAATAGTCGATTAAATCACCAAAATTCACATCCATGGAATTTCCTATTGAAACAAAATAGGAGAACCCGATGTGCGATTCATAGGCCCAGTCGAGTACCGAAGTACACAATGCCCCTGATTGCGAAATAAAAGCGACATGGCCTTTTTCAGGCATTCCGTTGGCAAAGCTTACATTCATGCTTAACCCAGGTACTAAAATTCCCAGGCAGTTGGGCCCAATAATCCGCATGTCGGGAAATTTCGATTTTTCTTCTTTTACCTGTGCTTCGAGTGCTTTTCCTTCTTCGCCGGCTTCCTTAAAACCTGCCGACATGATGATAATGCCGTGAATTCCTGCTTCACCGCATTGCTGCACAATGCCGGGAACATGTTTGGCGCCGGTCATAATTACTGCAAGGTCCGGTACTTTCGGAAGACTTTTAACATCAGGGTAACAGGGAATACCGAATACGGCTTCGCGTTTTGGGTTAACAGGGTAAACTACCCCGTTGTAACCACCACCTACCAAATTGCGGAGGGTAATTCCACCAACACTGTCAGGATTGTTGGAAACTCCGATTAATGCAATCCTTTTTGGTTTAAAAATGCTGTCTAACTTTTTGATGGCCATAGAAATATTGTTTTTTTAATTAATTAAATCTTATTCAGAATTCTAAAATTGCTAGAATTCGCTTATAAAAATCATGAAAAAAAATCATGATTAAAAATTTTGAGCGGTTGTTTCAATCTTTTGAATCAAAAGTTAATAGTTGCTTAAAATCAACTTTTTAGTAAGATTTATGTGGATAATATTTGTGGTTTTATGTTTAAAAACAATTATTTTTTTACGTGTTTGACAACATTTATTTGTTTTTATTCATAAAAAAAACGCCCCCGGCCCGGTGAAGGACGTTTTTTTATGAATGGTATTTTTTCATTTTTTGGGTGGTTTTGCCAGCAATATTACAATTGCACCGACAATACACGCCACACCGGCAATAATAAAAGGAGTAAGCCAGGCAGCCGGAGTTTCAGCGCCTTCGGCTGCATCTTTAAATAAGCCGGCAATTTGCGGTCCGGCAATTCCTGCAATTCCATAGGCAAAAAACACAAATCCGTAGTTTTTACCTACCGTTTTATTGCCAAAAAAATCGGCTGTGGCTGCCGGGAAAAGGGCAAAATTTCCGCCGAAATTGAACCCGATAATGGCAGCAGCAACAATAAAAGTAGCCGAAGTAGAACCCAGCCGGTACAAAAGCAGCATGATAATTCCCTGCAAAAGGCACATCATAAAAATTGAAGTCCTCCGTCCTATTTTATCGGAAACCATGCCCCAGATAATCCGGCCAAGCCCGTTTAAAATGGCATAGGTTGCCATGGCGGTCCCGGCAACAGAACTGGCCCGGTTCATGGTTTCCTTAAATTCCGGATTGGAAGGGTTTAGCGAACCCAGTTCTGAATAAGTCAGTGCATCGATTCCGAATAATTTTATACAGTAAATGACCATTAATCCGGCGAGCGCCGAGAAAACGAAAGTAAAAAAGAGCATGTAAAACTGAGGCGTTTTAAGCATTTCACCGGTTTCAAAATTTGTTTCACCTGTAGCTTTTGCTGAATTGGCTTCCGGCGGCACATATCCTTTAGGCAGCCACCCCTGGGGCGGATCTTTCATTACCAGGCTGCCGATGATTACCATGGCAGCAAAAATAATTCCGTAGAGCACAAATACACTTCTTACGCCATCGAGGCCGAATAACTGAAGTTCGTTTAACAGGCCGCCTCCCCACGATCCGGCCCATTTTACCCAGATTGTGGCGCCGAAGCCGAACCCGGCAACTGCCAGTCCGGTGAGCATCCCTTTGCGGTCGGGGAACCATTTTACGCCCACCGCTATTGGAACTACGTACGCCAGGCCGATTCCCGAGCCGCCGATAATTCCGATAAAAAGGAGTTGTGTGAGAAAACTGTTCCCGAAAAATCCGGCAAGCACGTAACCCAGCCCAAGTGCTAACCCACCTGCAATTGACAGTTTCTGCGGGCCTATGGTTGCCAGTTGGCGCCCGGCCCAGATCATTACAAGGGCAAAGAAAAACAAACCTGCAGAAAAAATCCACGCTGCCTGGCCTGCCGTGAACTGGTAAATTCCTTCATCTGCTGTAAGTTCAGGTGTGAATACCGACCATGCATAAATGGCTCCAAGAGCCAGTTGAATGAGAATTGCTCCAATGACAACAAGCCACCGGTTCATAATTTTTTGGTTATTCATAAATTGGTTTTTTAAAAGATTGGTTTAAAAGAAAAGGCACCCTCCTGCTGAAGGCGCCTTTTTCCTGATTTATTCATTAGCGTTTTACATCTACTTTGGCTCCGCTGATAATTTCGTCCACAACTCCAGGGTCGAGAAGGGTGGATGTATCGCCGAGGTTGGTTGCATCGCCTTCACCAATTTTTCGCAGGATGCGGCGCATGATTTTTCCTGAGCGCGTTTTTGGCAGACCGCTTACAATCTGAATTTTATCGGGTTTGGCAATCGGGCCGATAAATTTAGTAACCGTAGCCCTAATTTCATCTTCGATTTTATTTCGATCTTTGTCCGACAAATCTTCGCAAATAACATAGGCATAAATTCCGGCGCCTTTTATGTCGTGCGGATAACCCACCACTGCAGATTCAACAACCTGTGGGTGCTGATTGATGGCATCTTCCACCTCGGCAGTACCGATTCGGTGCCCCGAAACATTGATTACATCGTCAATTCGGCCTATGATGCGGTAGTAACCTTCCTCGTCGCGTTTGGCGCCGTCGCCGGTCAGGTATAATCCTTTGTATGCCGAGAAATAGGTCATGTAGCAACGTTTGTGATCGCCGTAGGTTGTACGGAGCATTCCGGGCCACGGAAATTTAATACACAGAATTCCTTCAATTGCATTTCCTTCGAGTTCATTTCCTTCCGGATCAACCAAAATAGGTTGCACTCCCGGAAGCGGCAGCGTTGCAAACGAAGGTTTGGTGGGCGTTATTCCGGCAAGGGGCGAAATCATGATTCCGCCGGTTTCAGTCTGCCACCAGGTGTCCACAATCGGGCATTTTCCTTTTCCTACCAGGTCGTGATACCAGCGCCAGGCTTCTTCGTTAATTGGTTCACCCACGGTTCCGAGCACTTTAAGTGAACTCAAATCGTGTTTGGTAACCCATTCATCGCCCTGTGCAACCAGCGCACGGATTGCTGTTGGTGCGGTATAGAATTGGTTCACTTTGTATTTGTCCACCACATCCCAGAAACGTCCTGCATCGGGCCAGGTGGGAACTCCTTCAAACATAATGGAGGTGGCCCCGGAAAGCAGCGGTCCGTAAACAATGTAGGAGTGACCGGTTACCCAGCCAATATCGGCAGTACACCAGTAGATATCCCCGTCGCTGTACTGGAAAACATTTTTGAAAGTATATTCGGCATAAATCATGTAACCGGCGGTGCTGTGTACAACGCCTTTGGGTTTTCCGGTAGAGCCCGATGTGTAGAGGATAAACAGAATGTCTTCTGAATCCATTTCTTCGGCTGAATTTTCAGTGTCCACATCTTTGATGACATCATGCCACCAAATATCGCGCCCGTCCACAAAGTTGATATCTTCCTCCGTTCTTTTCAGGATAATTGCATGTTCAATCGAAGGGCATTTTTCTATTGCATCGTCAACAATGGCTTTTAATGGGATGGATTTAGTGCCCCGGAACCCGCCGTCGGAAGTAATCACAACTTTTGCTTCTGCGTCATTGATCCTGTCGGCAAGTGCCGTGGCAGAGAATCCTGCAAAAACAATGGAATGGATGGCGCCGATTCGCGCACAGGCCAGCATGGCAACCGCCAGTTCAGGAACCATGGGCAGATAAATTGCCACACGGTCGCCTTTTTTAACGCCCATCTTTTTCATGCCGTTGGCAAATTTCTTTACTTTTTCAAAAAGCTCGCCATACGTAAGTTTAATTTCCGGTTCTTTGGGGTCGTTTGGCTCCCAGATGATTGCCACCTGGTCTTTCCGGGTTTCCATGTTACGTTCGAAGATGTTCTCGGTGATGTTCACTTTACCGTTGACGAACCAGTTTACATCGGGCGCTCCTTCGCCTTCAAATTTCCAGTCAAGGACTTTGTCCCATTTTTTACGCCAGGTATAGTTTTCAGCAATTTTTTCCCAAAAACCTTCAGGGTCATCTACACTTTCCTTGTACTTTTGAAAATACTCAGCAAGGCTGGTTATTTTATTTACCATAGCTTAGAATTTAAATGATTAATAAATTGTAATGTTAATTTCTCTCGCTTTCTGCGAAAAAATTACAACGTAAACACTCCCGATGAACGTTTTTGACTCGTTGAAAACCGGTTATAATTGTTCGCTGTTATAATTGCTTCGCAAGAATATTCGAAGTTTTTACAATTGAAATCGTATGGTAAATGAACGCAGGCCACGTTACTAATTTTATTGAATCAATATATTAAAAACAGGGTTTTAAAATAAAAGAAAAAAATGTGAATTTAAAACGAATTTAATATATTGTATAACACCTGTTTGGATTTTCAAAAACTTGGCTTCAGTTGCTTGGTTTTATATACTTTTTATTAACTTAAGCCGCTTGACCTGTCTTTTTTTTAAAAAACAAAAAATCAGCAATAAAAGGCTTATGAATATTTTAATCATCAATTGCGGCAGTTCATCCATTAAATTTCAGCTTTTCAGAATGCCGGAGGAAAGTTTAATTGCCCAGGGCAAAGCAGAAAAAAGCGGCAAAGAAGAAACCCGGTTTTCCTTTGAATCAGATAACCGGCAAGTAAAAAAATCGTGGGAAGGGTTTTCGTATCAAAAAGGCCTCGGCGAAATACTTCGGGAATTGGTCCATCCTGATAACAGTTGCCTAGATTCACTGGATGATATCGATGCAGTAGGGCACCGCCTTATTCATGGTGGTGAAGAAGAAACCGGTTGCGTTGAAATTACCGAACTGCTGCTCGAAAAAATGGAGGCATCAGTTTCGCTGGCGCCATTACATTACCCGCCAAACATTGAAGGTATAAAAGCCATCACCCAATCGGTTCCGGAGGTTCTGCAGGCCGGGGTTTTCGATACAGCTTTTCACACAACACTGCCTGAAAAGGCTTTTCTTTACGGATTGCCTCTGGAATGGTACGAGAAACACCGCGTTCGCAAATATGGTTTTCACGGCACCTCGCATAAATATGCATCACAAAAAGCATGTGAAATGGCCGGGCTCGATTATTCAAAAAGTAAAGTAATTTCCTGTCACCTCGGAAACGGGGCTTCACTTGCTGCGGTAAAAAACGGAAAATCTGTCGATACTTCCATGGGGTTTACACCGGTGGAAGGTTTGCTGATGGGAACCCGCAGCGGCGATATCGATGCCGGGTTGATTCTGAATCTGCAGGAAAATTTCAATTTGTCGTGTGCAGATATCCAGCAATTGATAAATAAAGAAGGTGGTTTGCTCGGATTGTCCGGCGTGTCGTCCGATTACCGGGCGGTTGAAAAGGCGGCAGCAAACGGAAATGAAAAAGCCCGAACTGCACTCGATGTGTATCATTACCGGATAAAAAAGTACATTGGCGCTTATGCCGCTGCATTGGGCGGGCCCGATGTGGTTGTTTTTACCGGTGGAGTTGGAGAAAACAGTTCCGGGGCCCGAAAAGCGGTTTGTGATGAAATGGAGTTTTTAGGGTTGAAATTATCTGCCGGAGCAAATGAAAAGGCAGATGGCAAAAAAATGCTTATTCATGAAAATGATTCAAAAGTAAAAATTGCCATTGTTCCGGCCAACGAAGAACTGGTAATTGCCCGCGAAGTAACAGAACTGGCAAAATGGAAGCTAAACAATCAATCGGGTTAAAGATTTGCAGCTGAAACTGTATTTGTTTTGCTTTTTTTAATTCCCAAATTTTTGGTCTATGGTTAAAAACATAAATAAAACTGAGAAAAGTTACCAAATAGAAGTGAGGATTGTTCTAATTTCGGACAAAAATACAAGCTATGACTATTCTGAATTTCGATGATTTGCTGGATCAGGTAAAAAAGCAACCCGAAAAAAGACTGGTTGCCGTAAACGGAGTGGATGAAAGTACCCTGGAAGCGCTCAATCAGGCGGTTGAAATGGGCCTGGTTTCTGCCATTCTTACCGGCGACAAAGGCAAAATAGAGGAATCATGCAGCAAGCTGAACATCGATATCAACAACTATAAAATAATTCATGCCACATCGGAACGTGAAGCTGCTGAAAAAGCGGTTCAACTGATCCATAACGGGAATGCCGAACTCATAATGAAGGGCCTGGTTACCACTGATTCGTTTATGAAAGTGCTGCTGAAAAAGGATTACGGCCTGGTACCCCCGAAAGGAGTTTTAAGCCATGTTGCATTGATGAGCAACCCGAATTACCATAAAATGCTGGTTTTTTCGGATGCCGGAGTTATTCCGTATCCCGATTTGGAAAAGAAAATTTCAATGACGCGCTATCTCATTCAAACAGCCAAAGCGCTTGGAATTGAAAAACCAAAGGTGGCAGTAATTGCACCCACCGAACAAATTATTATTTCCATCCAGTCGTGTATGGACGGGGCAACCATTGCAAAAATGTCGGAACACGGGCAGATAAAAGGTGGGCTGGTCGATGGGCCAATGGCGCTCGATGTAGCCATTAACAGGGAATCTGCTTCTGTTAAAGGATTCACATCGCCTGTGGCCGGCGATGCCGATTGCCTGCTGTTTCCAAATATCGATGCTGCCAATGTTTTTTACAAAACCAACTCCAAGTTGTGCAAGGCCCAAATGGCCGGAGTAATTTCGGGTGCAAAAGTTCCTGCAATCGTTTCATCGAGGGGCGACAGTGATAAAACCAAACTGAATTCCATTGCAGTGGCATCATTGCTCAGCTAAAACCACATTACAGATGCACCGAATCCTTGCCATAAATCCAGGCTCCACGTCAACCAAATTTGCTGTTTATTTTGATGAGGAATGTGTGCTCAATAAAACCATTCGCCATTCGATGGACGATTTGTTGCGTTATAAAAATGTGATCGATCAGTTCGATTTCAGAAAAGGTTTTATTGTGGATGCACTGATGGAAGAAGGCATTGAAGTAGATTCCCTTAAGTTTGTTATTGGTCGTGGGGGGCTGACTTATCCCCTGGAATCAGGGGTTTACCGGGTCAATAACCAGATGATTAAACATGCCCGTGAAGGAATTTTAGGTCAGCATGCAAGTAACCTCGGGCCTCTGCTGGCTGATTATATTGCATTGCAAATCCCCAAAGCACAGGCTTTTATTGCCGACCCGGTGGTGACCGACGAAATGGATGACGTGGCCCGGATTGCCGG
>JBMCIT010000022.1:0-12052 GCA_048616715.1 Tangfeifania sp.
ATTTATAATGATTCTAAATAAAATGCAAAGGTAGAAAAAAGCTGCTTTCAGCAAATGCCCAAAATTTTTATTGACTTCCCTAATTTTTTCCAATTTTCCCTCCTTTAAAGGGCCGGGGGAGGCTTTAAAGCAGATCGCTTGCCAATTCGGCAAGGTAGCTCCGTTCACCTTTTACCAGGTTGATGTGTGCAAACAAATCCTGGTTTTTCATGTGGTCAACCATGTACGAAAGGCCGTTCGATTTCATGTCGAGGTAGGGCGAATCAATTTGCTGAAGGTCGCCTGTAAAAATCATTTTTGTGCCTTCGCCGGCACGTGTTATAATTGTTTTTATTTCGTGCGGGGTCAGGTTTTGTGCTTCATCAATAATAAAAAAGGAATTTGAAAGACTTCGCCCCCGAATGTATGCCAGTGGTGTAATTACCAGTTTTTCTTCTTTCTGAAGGTCTTCGATTTTCTGGTATTCCTGGCTGCGTGGATTAAAAGCATGTTTTATAACCCCCAGGTTATCGAACAGCGGTTGCATGTACGGATTAATTTTCTCGGAAGCATCGCCGGGCAAAAATCCCAGGTCGCGGTTGCTGAGTGCCACAATCGGGCGGGCCAGCAAAATCTGGTCGAACGATTTGTGCATTTCAATGGCCGCTGCCAGTGCCAGCAGCGTTTTGCCGGTTCCGGCTTTTCCGGTGAGCGCCACCAGTTGGATGTCAGGATCCATCAACACACTCAGGCTGAATGTTTGCTCGGCATTTCGTGGTTTTATTCCGTATGCCGGTTTTTTTTCTACCCGCAGTATACGTTTGTCTTTGGCATCGTAGCGGGCCAGCACACTTGAGTTGATTCCTTTGAAAATATAACATTCATTTGCTTCCGGTATAAATTTTCCTTTTAGTTCTTCCATCGCAAAAGAACCCTGTTCGTAGAGCAATTCTATTAAATTATCGTCGAAATTTTCGAAAGTGGTGATGGTTTTATCCAGCACATTTTCGTCGGTCACCTGGTCGGTTTTATAATCTTCCGAAATAATTCCCAACGATTTGGCTTTCATTCGCAGGTTGATGTCCTTGCTCACCAGCACTGTTTTCCGTTTCGGATAGGCTTTCGTTGTGTATTCGGCAATGGCCAGGATGCGGTGGTCGGGGATATCTTCGCGGAACGAAGTTTTTAGTTCATCTGAAAAAGGCTTGCCGGTTTCAATGCGCAGTTTGCCTTTTCCCTTTCCAAGCGATTTTCCTCCGTTAAAGAGTTCGTCGCCCACAATTTCGTCGAGTACCCGCACAAATTCCCTTGCCTGGTAGTTGATGAGATCGTTTCCCCGTTTAAACTTATCCAGTTCCTCCAGTACGGTTATCGGAAGGATAATGTCATTATCCTGGAACTGGTAAATGCAGGTGTGGTCGTGTAAAATCACATTGGTGTCGAGAATAAAAATTTTACTTTTACTGGATTTGTTCAGCATAGTTGTAGAATTGAATTTCCTAAATGTAGATAAATTCGGATGATTAGTTGAAAGGCAAATCAATTTTTAATAAACTTGCAGCGGTTAATAAATATTTCCGGTTTGAATTATTCTGAGACAATAGACTACCTGTTTTCCCGTTTGCCCATGTATCAGCGGGTAGGACCGGCAGCCTATAAAAACAACCTCGACAATACCCTCCGGCTCGATGAATTGTATGGAAACCCGCACCGCAAGTTTAGAACCATCCATGTGGCCGGTACCAATGGAAAAGGATCGGTTTCGCACATGCTGGCGGCTGTTTTTCAATCTGCCGGCTACAAAACCGGGCTTTATACTTCGCCCCATTTAAAAGATTTCAGGGAAAGAATCCGAATCGACGGGAAAATGATTCCGGAGCATGAAGTTGCTGGTTGGGTTGAAAAATACAAAGCTAACAATGAATTGTGGAAAATTATGCCTTCTTTTTTCGAGCTCACCGTGGCAATGGCTTTTGATTATTTTGCGAAGGAAAAAGTGGATATCGCTATTGTGGAAGTGGGGCTGGGTGGAAGGCTGGATTCCACAAATATCATCACTCCCGAAGTGAGCGTAATTACCAACATCGGCCTCGATCACACCGCTTTGCTTGGAAACTCGCTGGAGTTGATTGCAAAAGAAAAAGCCGGGATCATTAAAAAAGGTATTCCTGTTGTGATTGGGACCACCCAAAAAGAAACCAACCAGGTTTTTGTTGAAAAGGCTGAAGAACAGAAGGCTTCCCTGTTTTTTGCCGACCAGGAATTCTCAGTTTCTTATTCAATGAATGACTTTGAAGGAAACCAGCTTTTGGCCGTTGAACAAAACGGGAAACAAATTTATCAGCAGTTGAAACTGGATTTAAAAGGTGCCTATCAGAAAAAAAATATTCCGGCTGTTTTAAAGTCGATTGAATTGATGCAGCAGAAAGGGTGGAATATTTCTTCTGAAAATATATTTGAAGGGCTGGCAAAAACGATCCAATTGACCGGTTTACTCGGCCGCTGGCAGGTTATTGGGCACAACCCGCGTATTATTTGCGACGCGGCACACAATACCGACGGAATAGCTGAAATTGTGAAACAGATAAACCAAACGCCTTTTCAACAATTGCATATTGTATTTGGAATGGTAAACGACAAGGAGCCGCAAAATATTCTGAAGCTGCTGCCTGAAAATGCAACGTACTATTTTACCAAAGCTGACATTCCGCGGGCACTCGATGAAAATATTCTGGCAAATAAAGCGGCTGAGTGTGGCTTGAAAGGTGAGGTTTTCACTGATGTTCATGATGCTTTTGCAGCGGCAAAAACCAACGCCGGGAAAGATGATTTTATTTTTGTGGGCGGTAGTACATTTATAGTTTCAGAAATTTTGTAAATTATTTTTGCAGAACTGAAAATACGTTTTATATTTGCAGCGCCTTTCCGGAAAGGGGGCGCGTTCAGAAACAAACAATATAGATTTGGGGGGTTAGCTCAGTTGGTTCAGAGCACCTGGTTTACACCCAGGGGGTCACTGGTTCGAATCCAGTACTCCCCACAAAAAATGAGAGAGTTGCAAAGTTTATTTTTGCAGCTCTTTTTTTTTGCAGGAAATCAAATTCATTCGGGGCCGCTGGTTCCCTCGAAGAGATACCAGCAGGAGAATCCAGTACTCCCCATAAAAATGAAAGAGTTGCAAATTTTCTCGTCGCTCTTTTTGCAGGAAATTTTTAGAATTCCAGCCTTGGTTTATAAAGCAATTTTATTTTTTTATTTCTCCCTGATTTTTCATAAATTGTTCTATGAACTTAGAGCGAAAATCAGAGAGGATAAATTCACTGCTCCTTGATCTCCGTGCGGAATATTTGGTTTCGACCTTGCTGGAAGAAGGAATGAAGCCGAATGAAATTTTAGTATCCTTCAATGGGGTGCTGAAAAGGAATTGGTCTCACGATATAAGCCATGCCGTTGTTGAAGAGTTTCAAAACGGAAAAGACGCTTTAGGCATACACCTCAACCGGCCAGGAGTTTATGACGCTTTGCCCGAAGCACTTTTCCATCGTTTTCTTGGCAGCACTAACATTTCGGGTAGCGAGATGGCCAAACAATCGATGAAACTAAGAGCTGAGGAAAAGCAGGTACGGGCTTTTTTCAGGCCATTTGAAAATGAAGTTTTTCTGCAAAGTGCAATGGTTGCCAATGTCGAAAATCAGGAAATCGGCAGCCTGCATTCTGATTTTCTTGATGCATTATCACCCGGTTTCTGGAAAATAAAAGAAAAAATTCCTAAAAAATACCTTTCGGCACTGATACGATTTTTACCTTTTGTTCACCGTATCTGCGGAAATTACGTGATGACAGCTCAATGCCTCGGTAAAATCCTGGGTGAAAAAGTTGAAATACGGCTAAAATTTGACGAAGGGCAAAAGGAAAAGAAAGAGAAGGCCAACAGCGAATTTTCAGCCGGCAAACTTGGCAGTAGCAAACTTGGCGCTGATTTAATAGTGGGTGAAAAGGCCTCCGGTTTTCTGGGAGAGCTGGTAATGGAAATAGGTCCGCTGCAAAACAGTAAACCCGAAGATTATTTTCCAAATGGCCCGGCCGACAGGTTTTTGAATTGTTTTGAAGGATTTTTTATTCCTGTTGAACTGGATGTTGGGCGAAAAATAGTCATTCAAAAGGAGCAAAAATCATTTACACTAAGGGATGAGCATCAAGAAACAATTTCTTATTTAGGATATAATACTGTATTACAATAATTTACATTTAATTTTAAAACTGAAAAAACTATTTAACCATGCCACCGAAAATAAAATATTTTAATGTGAACTGGGAAAACGGGATGAACATCAGTAAAGATCATTTTATTCAGCAGGAGAATGCTTTTACTGATCGGCTGAGGGACACAAGTGCCGTGTTTCTGAACAGTTTAAATTTTGGGTTGCTGCCTTTGGGTGCGAAAACCGAATTAGCAGAAAAAACCGTTCTGAAAATTGATAATCAGAATTTTTTAAAAGCTAAAGTTTTTTGTTGCAGGGCGATTACCCAGGGCGGGGTGCGAATTGAAATTAACGAGGAACACCAGTTGCCGGAATTAAAAACAGACCTCTCTTCAGAATTGGAATCAACGACAAGAGAGGACGGAGTTGATTATTTTGTTTTGCTTTCGGTAGATCCGTTTAACAGGCAGGTTTTTGGCGAGTTGGATGCCGATGAAGAACCACCACGATATCCGTTTACTATTCCCGGTTTCAAACTCAATGTTATTTCAGAAAAACTGCTTGCCAAGGAAGGGGTGCATCCCTATTCTTTTTTTATTGGCAAAATGCGCATCGAAAAGGGGATACCCGAAATTGATGAAGATTACATCCCTCCGTGCATGACTTTAAAAAGCCATGTAAAACTCTCAGAATTTAACGAATTGGTTGAGAAATTTTTTAGCCAGGTTGAATTAAACCTGCTGAGCATCATAAAAAAAATAAAAGAGAAAAACCAGGATACCAGCCTGGCAAAATCAGTGTTGTCACTTTCTGAGAATTTACTTCGGTATGTTACTGAAAATCAATTGAGGCTACATTGGGAATTACCCGATAAGCCGCCTGTTCATCTATTCATGTTTATTGCCAGCGCTGCCAGGGTAATCCGTAACACCATCGATGCTGAAGCTGCCTCGAGCAAAGAGGAACTGCTTAATTATTTTACCAACTGGTCGGAATTGAAACAGGGCGATTTTGAGAAGCTGCTGGTCTATTGCATCAACTTTGAATACAATCATTACGATATACTTTTTAGCGTTGAACAGTTTACCGAGTTTATGCAAATTGTCGGGTTGCTTTTCGATAAACTGGAATCGCTTGCCTACATAGGGAAGAAAAAAGAAACCAACATTTTTGTGAAAGAGCAGAAATCGAAAAGAAGTTTTCTTGCCGATTAAAAAATTTAATGAATGGCTGATTATTTAGACATACCGGTTTCGGTAAATGAAATCATGAACCAAAAAGATGTTCATCGGGTCGATTTGAAAAATTCGATCCACAACATGATTCATTTGATTACGGTAACCGCTTATAACGAGGTGAAACATGATCCCACATTTGGTACCGAAATATCGAATTACGATTTTGAGAACATATACAATACCCACTCGCTCAGAGACGAGTTGAAGAAATCAATCCTGAATTCGATTCGTAAAAACGAAATGCGGTTGATTAATGTAAGCATCGATCTTCAGATTGACCAGGTTGAAGTGGGGGAAAAGTTGAACGGTAAAAGAATAAAAACACAAATTAGAATGTTTGTAAAAGGTGAAGTTGAAAAAACAAAGGAGACGATTCATCACCATGAAACTTTTTTTATTGGCCCGCTTTCTTATTAATGTTTTTTAGGTTTAAAATTTTAAAATAAGGTAAGAGACAGAAAATGCCAGTTGATACAATTGATTCCATAAAAAGACGAATGATCCGGAATGCCTCCAGGCTTTGGGGATATACCGATACGCAGGACATTAATTCTTTCGATCCGGTACTTGGGTTGATAATTGGCGCCCTGGCCGAAGAATTGCATAACATTTCAAGGGAAATAAATAATGCCGATGAAAGAGTGATGAATAAACTTCTCGATTTGCTCTTTGCCCAGAATATATTCAGCCATTTCCCGGCGCATGCCATTGCTTTTGCCCACCCCAACCAGCCCCGTGTTTCGATTAACGGTTTATACCAGTTCTATTATACCAAAGAGATACAGGAGGATGACACCCGCGGAAAACCTTTGAAAAAAAACATTTATTTTTCGCCGGTAGCAGGATGCAAACTCTTCGACGGTGAAGTGAAATACCTTTTAGCTGGTAACTATTTGTATGAAATTGACGGACGGCTAAAAGAAATTATTGCCGAAACGTCCCAAAAGATCCCGGGCGGGAATACTAAATTGTTTATTGGCATAAAAATGAATCCGCTTGTTGATTTGCTCGACGGATTATCACTGTTCTTCTCTTTTAAAAATTTCCGTTCGGATGATCGTTTTTTTCATGCCTTGCACTCGGCCAATTGGAGTATAAACGGCAGAAAGGTTAATTTCTTCAGAGGGATGGATAATCTCCACCAGGATGAAAGCCACTTGTTGTCGGATGTAATGAAAAAGGAGAGCGATATTTCAGATAAATCAGCCAGGTTTATTACTGAGTTCTACAGTAAAATGTTTATGACCCTTGAAAACAGGGAATACAGGCAGAAGGATTTTCTTCAGGACAACCATGAAATTGCACTGTTAAAAGAGCTTTTTGGTGAAAAAGAAACAGGTATTTTTGAAAATGACGTTCTGTGGCTCGAGATTGATTTCTCGCAACCCGTTACTTTCGATGAAATTAACGACTTAATTATTTCTATCAACAGTTTTCCGGTTGTCAACAGGGAATTGAATGAATATACCCACTCGGTTTCAAAAGGGACCAATGTTATCCCACTGCTTACCAACGATCTCTTTTTTGATGTGAGAAGGGTAACCGACAGTAAGAATGAAGTTTTCTCGCCGCGTACTTCACTTACAGCAACCAACGAAGGCGAACGGACTTATTTTATCAGGCAGGGAGGAGTTGCACGTTTCGATTCGCGCGATGCAAAACAAACCATTCAGCATCTGATTGATCTTGTCAGGGACGAGGCTGCTGCATTTTCTGGTAAAGGAACTGATTTAATTTCTTATGAATTAAAGCAACTGAACCAGATTCTGGCAAGGCTTGAACAGCGTGTCGGAAATTCTGAAGGGGGAAACGATTTAAATTCCTACATGATACTTGAATCAAATTCTGAATACGATAAAATTCAGGTGCAGTTTTGGTCAATTACAGGCTCTTACGCCAACAATATTCGTCCGGGGAGCAGACTCTTTGTTTATGACGGAATCGATATCGACGAAAAAAAAGTAGTCTTGCTAACGCAAACCTTTGGCGGACGGCACAAACTGTCAAAAGAAGATAAACTCAACAAATTGCGAAGATCACTTTTATCGAAAGGCAGAATTGTAACAAAAGAAGATATAAAAGCGCTTTGTTTTGAGCTTTATGGCGAAAATTTAAAAACTGTGGATATTAAAAAGGGAATTAGCGCCCATGAAACAAATGGTTCAGGTCTCAGCAGGACTATCGATATTTATTTGATTTTTAAGGAAGGGCATCAGTTGCAGCCCGAGGAGATTTGGCAAAAAAATGAAAATCTGAAAGTGCATTTGAAACAGGAATCTGTTAATTTGTTGCCTTACAGGGTTTTTTCAAAATAATGAATGTGATTGTTTAAGATGGATATAATCTGACAGAATAATTTAAAACCAGGGAAAAATGAGAATACAATTTAAATTAATGGCCCTTTTCTTTGTTTTTACTTTACAGGCATTAGTTGCAGGGGCGCAGGAAAACTTTGCCTCCAATATCGCCAAAAGTGTATCTGATGATGAAAAGTTGCTGATAACTTACGATATTAATCCCACCGGCGGGGCAAAATCATTCACTGTGGTTTTACTAATTACTTACCAGGGGAAACAGGTTGAAACCTCGTCAGCTTACGGCGATATCGGGTCCAATATCAATCCCGGAAACGAAAAAGCGATTGTCTGGTATTTCAAAGATGATTTCGATGGCGACATCAATAATGCTGAGGTGGATGTTTTTGCTTACAAGGAAAATGAACCACGGGCAATTTTCGAAATAGCATCTTTGAGCAACAATGGTTACGCACCATGCACAGTTACTTTAAAAAACAGGTCTGAATTTGCAAACGAATACCAGTGGAATTTTGGCGATCCGGAAGCGGGCTCAAGCAATCTTTCCTTTGAAGAAAACCCAACACATGTTTTTGAAAACGGAGGGATTTACTCCATTGCCCTGATTGCCCGCAATACCCAGTCGCGGCTTGAAAACATTTACTACCACAGCATTGAAATAAAGGAATATGAACCCACAGTTGCAGGTTTTGAAATTATAGGCAACAACCAGCTTGCCCCGGCAAAAGTGGAATTTAAAAACACTTCGGAAAATGCCGATACCTATCAGTGGGATTTTGGCGATTCCTCGTTTTGGCGCTCAAACCAATCGGATAAAAAGAACCCCGACCATAAATACAAAGACCCCGGCACGTACAGGGTCAAATTAATTGTAAAGAATAATTTCAGCGGAATAGCTGATACCTTAATTAAAGATGTTGTTGTTGAAAAAGAAAAAGAAGCATCGGCAGGTTTTGTGTTTACAAAATCATCGGATACCGCGCCTTCCACCGTTGCATTTAAAAATACCTCTGAAGATGCAGAACGTTTTGAGTGGGATTTTGGCGATCCGGCCTCCGGGAGCAACAACAGTTCCGATGAAAAAGACCCGGCCCATCTGTATTCAAAACCGGGCAGTTACAACGTCCGGCTTTCGGCGTGGGCAAAAGGCCAGCGCAACCCGACTACCTTTTCAGAAGTAATTGAGATTAACGAACTGCCTAAACCACCCGAAGCTGCTTTTACCATTGAAAACAATAATGTGCTGGGGCCGGCTACCATTGTTTTTAACAACAAATCGGTAAATGCAGAAGAATTTTCATGGAATTTTGGAGACCCGGATTCGGGAAGCAATAACACGTCGAACAAAGAGAATCCGACACACACTTACCAAAAAGCAGGCCGGTATAAAGTGGAATTAACTGCATCGAGCAGTAATTTCAACACAAAAAGCACAGCAACCGATTATGTGATAATTGTTGAATCGTCGCAGCCGCCGGCGGCAAATTTCACGTTTGATTCCAGCAATTTAATTAGCCCGGTTGAAGTTTCGTTTACCAATTCATCAGTAAATGCCGACAGTTATTCATGGGATTTCGGGGATCCGCAATCTGCAAACAATACCTCCTCCGAAAAATCGCCCAGCCACACCTACAACGAGGCTGGCAAGTACAAAGTGGTTTTAACCGCTACAAATAAAAAAACCGGTGAAAAAAGTTCGTTTTCTGAATTTATTGTGGTTGCAAGTCCGGCGAAACCTGTCGTAAGGCCTGTTGCAAAATTCAGTGTTGAAACTGAAAATGTTACAGCGCCTGCAACAGTGCGTTTCACCAACCAGTCAGCCGATGCAACTGCTTATGAATGGGATTTTGGCGATCCGGATTCAGGACGCAACAGTTCCGATGAAGCCAACCCCACACATACCTACGAAGAACCGGGCCGTTACAGGGTTGAGCTGAAAGTTACCAACAGCAGTTCGGGATTAACAAATACTTACTCCGATTTTATTACGGTTTCAAAACCAGAGGTTATTCCTGTGGCCGATTTTGACATTCAAAATAACAACACAGAAGCTCCGGCAACAATCGTTTTTTCGAATAAATCGGATAATGCAAATAGTTTTGCCTGGGAATTTGGCGATCCATCTTCAGGTATTAAAAATACTTCAACTCTCAAGAATCCGGAGCATGAATACGAAAAGCCGGGAACATACACTGTTGAACTGACTGTACTCAACAAAGAATCAGGGAAGGAAGATTTCGCAAAAAAAACGGTGACCGTAAAAAAACCGCTGGAACCGCCTGTTGCCAGTTTTGAAATGACTTTTAACGGAGAGTATGTTCCAATAAATATTGATTTTAGAAACAACTCGAAAAATGCCGATTCCTTTAAATGGAATTTTGGAGATTTCGATTCGGAAGATAACGAATCCACCCTGGAAGCACCAGTTCATAAATATGTTGTGCCCGGAACCTATAAAATTACACTCACAGCTTTTAATTCAGAAACAGGAGAAAAAAATGAAGTGTCGAAAGAGATAACTTTAAAAAGTAACTTTTCGACTTTTGTCAAGACCACAGAACTGGGCCGAAAATCTGTGGATATGCCTGCGGTTGTTTCAGCAGGAGAAAATGCATTTTTTGGTCTCACAAAAAAGGATAAAAATAAATCGTCGCTTTTTAAATTTGATTTAGAAGGTAATATAATTGACGAAATTGAACTTGATTTTCTGGCCACCGATTTGTTTCATGCCGATGATGAATTGATAACGATGGGCATTGAATCGACTGATAAGCTTGTTTTACAGAAAATTAACCCGAATTTTGAACTTGCGGAAAAAGTTGATTTTCAGCAAAGAAAAAAATTTGTGACAGATAATTTCCCACCGGTGATGGCATTGAGCATTACCGATGAGCTGGGAGTTGCGGCAAATTCTTTGGATGATAAATATCCCATCGATATTTTATTTCAGAAAGCTGAAAAATCAGGTAGAATAATCCCGCTGGTGGATCGAACATTTAAATATGTGGGAACAAAACTGGTAACCGGATTGGTGCCAACCAACGAGGGAGGATTTGCCCTGACAGGCTACTGGAAAGAAAAAGAAAAATCGCCGATGCTTATTCTTTTCGGCAAAATTGATCGCAAAGGCCATGGCGAGATGCACCTGATTAGTTCGGAGATGAACATCATTGGATGCGACATTGAAGAATCGTATCAGGATGGATTTGCCATTTTGAGGGCAAAAGAAGGACTTGAAAGCGGCGATATTTATGAAATGAGTTTCATTTTAATTGACAGCGACGGCGGCCCTACCGATTGTGCTACCATGTTGCCGTGCACGATAAATAAAGACGATATTTTGAAATACCGGCCCCGATTGATAAAAATTAAAAGCGGATATGTGGTTGCAAGTCATGGTTTTAACGGGGTGGATTACGATGTGTCGCTGTTTTGGATTGACAAGTCAGGTGATGTGTTGATGAGGTATGAAGAGATAAGGCTGCCGGGAAATCAGTTTGTATCGGATTTTGCAGAAGCCGGTGATGGCGGTTTTATCATTTCGGGAACCAATGGAAGCAATGCACTGCTTATAAAAACAGATTCTTACGGAAAGCTGAATGCTCCGGTCCTGCCGTAGTATTATTGCATTTGCTGATGATATAAACCGGGTTCATAAAGAATTAGCGGTTTCTGATTTTCTCAATTTCCTGTTTCAATGCCCTGTTTTCGAGGTTGCACTGTCGCAGTTTTTGCTGGGTATCGTTTAATTCTTTCTGAAGTTCCTCGGTGTCTGCTCCGCCACCACCGCCACCGCTTGCCTGAAGCATATTAACCTGGTTTTGCAGTTGGTTTTTTTCAGTGATGCATTGCTGTAATTGTTCTCCCATTTCGTCTGAATCGCCCATCTGTTCCCTGAGTTTCATCTGTTCGTTATAAGCCAACTGAAGGTCGGACAAAGCATTTATTACATCTTTATACATAACAGATTCCCACGATTCATCTTCAACTGCCTGATTTTTAGTCTGGCTTAATATGGCACCAATGTCCTGGTTTAAAACTTCAATATTTTCTCCATCTTCTTTGTAAGTTGGTATTTTTGAAAGCAGGTTTGTAGTTTCTCCAACATTGGGGGCAAATATTTCTTCCTGAAATTTCAAGTGTGCTTTTAGTTTTTCGAGTTCATTTTTCGTTTGTTGCTCCGATACCGTGCCATAATTCATGGTGGTAAAACCAAGAATCAGTGCAATAATAAAACTGATAAGAAAAAGACCAACTACTTTAAAAAATGCTTTATTCCGTTCTTTTTTATTCAGTGGTTTCATTTTGTTTTAAATTT
>JBMCIT010000023.1:0-11935 GCA_048616715.1 Tangfeifania sp.
GGGTTCACGCTGGCTGTGTTTATGAACAACGCCGGTGGTGCCTGGGACAATGCCAAAAAATTCATTGAAAAAGGAAACTACGGCGGCAAAGGAAGCGAAGCACACCACGCTGGTGTTGTGGGCGATACTGTTGGCGATCCGTTTAAAGATACTTCAGGTCCTTCATTGAATATTTTGATTAAACTTATGACAATGGTTTCAGTTGTTATGGCTGGTTTAACCGTTACTTTGAGTTTATTGTAAAAAATACAGAAATAATAATCTAAAGAAAAACCATCCGTCGCCTGGCGGGTGGTTTTTTCTTTTTTAGAAATTAATATTCGGGCAGGCTTTTAAAATTGAATATTAAATTAAATTGTTTTTGAACAAAATATTTCTATATTTAGTTACTATTACAGCAAGAAATAACAGTAAAAAATCAAATATTATGGCAAATCTATCAACTACCTACATGGGAGTGAAACTTAAAAACCCACTCATTCTCGGAGCATGTAATTTAGTATCGAAACAAAAAACAATCGGGGAACTTGAAAAAGCCGGAATCGGCGCAATCGTATACCGTTCGTTATTCGAAGAACAGGTTCAGCTCGAGGATCTTCAGCTATCCGAAGAGTTAAATGAGTACAATGAGCGTCATGCCGAAATGATTCGGTTGTTCCCGGATGTGGAGCATGCAGGTCCGAAAGAGCATTTATACAATCTCGAAAAACTGAAAAAAAGTGTTAGTGTCCCTGTATTTGCGAGTTTAAATGCAATGTATGAGCCAACATGGGTTGATTATGCCAAAAAGCTGGAAGCAACCGGTGTCGACGGGCTTGAGATTAACCTTTACGCAGTTCCCGGGTATTTTGAAGTGACAGGTGATTCAATTGAAGAAAAGCAGGTCCAGGTGGTGAAAGCCGTAAAAAAGGCGGTGTCCATCCCGGTAAGTGTAAAAATCAGCCTGTTTTATTCCAATCCATTAAATTTTATCAAGAAAATTGATGAAGCCGGCGCCGATGCTTTTGTTCTTTTTAACCGGTTTTTTCAACCTGAAATCGATATCGAAAAAGAGGAGTTCCATTTTCCATGGGAATTAAGCAGCCCAAAAGATCACATGGTAGCACTCCGGTTTGCAGGTTTGCTGTACGACAATCTCAATGGTGATATTTGTGCCAGCCGGGGTATCTACAATTCGAAAGATGTTATTAAAATGATTCTGGCAGGTGCAGATACCATACAACTGGTAAGCACAATTTATAAAAACGGCCCGTCGGTTGTAGCCGACATACTGAAAGAACTGGATGAATGGATGGATAAAAAAGAATATAAATCGCTGGATGATTTCAGGGGAAAACTTTCCCGGAAAAATATGAAAGATCCGTTTACTTATCAACGTGCGCAATACATCGATATTCTCATGAATTCGGAAGATATTTTCAATAAATACCCGATGAGGTAAAAAAAATATTTTAAATAAATAATGTAAGCAGGGATCAGTTGGTTCCTGCTTTTTTTGATCCTTTTTTTGGCACTCCCGAACCTGATTGTTTATTGCTGAATATCTCCCCGAAAACCAGATGTCAAATGTATAATTGTATTTTACCGGCTTTCTAAGCATTTCTGAACTAAAGAATAAGCAAAATCTCCCATTGGTTTAAGGCGCTGATATGCTGATAGACCGGAACAGTATCTTTTACTTTGTATTGTACAAAAAAGCCAATGCAACGTTCAAAAAAGATATTTAAAATACGATGGGAAAAATTAAGGACAGATTGATTTTTCCATTACAAACCCAAAAGTGAAAAACCGAAAAAAAGGTAGTGAACGCTTTCAAAAAATACCGTGTCAGAATCATCTCTGTCACGGTTTTTTGTTTCGGTACCACCAGTTAATCATTAAACGTATTCCACTTCCACCTTTTTAAAGAATTTATTGGTCAGGATTTTAACAATCCGTTTAACAACAAATTTCCGCAATTCCAGTTCCAGTGGCTGTTCCGGATCCTGATGCGCCCAGTTGATTCGCGTACCAACAACAATATCGATAATATCATGTTGAAGCAACAGTTTTACCACTTTTTCAGCCGGGCTGTCCTGCAGCCGGGTATCGCTGTTATAACTTTCGAGAATTTCTTCCACTTTCCCCAGTGTGAGTATACCTTCGGTAATCATTTCAAAACCCTCCATTTTTGCAGGGGGCGGCAACGCATGCGGGTTTTTTGCGGCATGTTCTATCTCTACTTCCATGTTCAGTTCGCGGGCAATGATTTCGGCGGTGGTCCCTCCGCAAATTATTTTTTTGCCGTTGAAATCCCTGATGCGATCCACAAAATCATAATCTTTGATTTTATAGAACGGCGGGCCGGTAATCAGCATAAAATTCCGGGGTTCCCTGAAATAAATAACACCGCAGGTAACGTCGTCTTTTACTTCGAAATTATCGTTTACCGATGCCTGGTTAACAATTTTGCGGGCAAGCTTTGTCGCCGAAATGTCGGGCATGCGGTTTATTTGGTTCTGTGCAAATTCATGAATCTTTTCCAGGCCCCATCCCAATGGGTACCGGTTGTTTCCCAATCCCGATTGTGTTACGCCATCGGTCACAAAAATCATCCGGTCTTCTTTTTTTGCACTGAATTCCCGGCAACGCAGTACCTTACCCACATTTTCCTTTCCCCGCACTTCCAGCTCATACTCTTTGGGTTGATGAGGTTTGCCGTTTCTGAAAATCATTACGGGTGGGTTGTCGTAGTTGATAATGCGAACTTTCCCGTCGGTTTCAATTTCAATAAGCGTAAAGGTGGCATAGCTTTCTTTTCCATCCCTGCTTTTGGGCAGGGCTTCCATAATAATTTTTGCTGAAATTTCGGGCTTGGTATGAAACATGGCATACTTCAGTGCCATGGTTGCAGTAAGTGTGGCCAGCACACTGGCTTTTATTCCGTGCCCGATTCCGTCGCTCAGTACCAGAATTGTCCGGCCTTCTTCCCTGAAAATATCAGACTGAAATACATCGCCGCAGGCAATTTCGCCTTTTGGCCGTTTTTGCTGAACATCTATTTCAACATGATAATTGGTTTTATTCGTCATCTCCATACCGGTATGATTGTATAATTGAGTTTAACAGTTCTTCGGTTTCAGCGGCATTTTCACCCAGCAGGTAAGCAATTTTCTGTACTGTTTCAATGTTTTGTTCTTTAATTCGCTGGGCCCTGTTAATAATTTCATCGCGTACCAGAAGCGGGGCCGACATGTCGCGGATAACTGCACCCACAACTTTCTTTTTAAATAAAGTTACTACTGAAACATGAAGAAGCCTGTCGTTGAACCTGATATCACGTTCAAGCATTTCTTCCCCGGAATTCAGGATGCTCGAAAGCATTTTAAAAATCACTTCAGGTACCAGTACTTTCACATCGGCACCTTTCAACCCCGGGATTGTTTCAAACAGTTCAGTTGTTTCTTCTCCCATCAGGCGGGCAAAACTTTCGTTTGAATCGATTACTTTGTGGTGCTGATCCATCAGAATGATTCCCAAATTGATTTTATGCATCATGTGCGAAGAAACCTCCATGGATTGCTGGGCTTTTTCGAGTCGCCTTTCAGTTTTTTTGAGTTTGGTTATGTCGTTGATCGATCCTACAATCCCGACTATATTATTTTCATTATCGCGTATAACAGCTTTGTTCAACACCACATTCAGTTTGCTGCCGTCTTTTTGCCTGACTTCTGTTTCGTAAACCTGGATATCGGGGTGGGCCACCAACTCCTTGTCGCGCCCCGAATATATATCTGCCATCTCCTTTGTGTGAATTTCATACACTGATTTACCAATGATCTGCGCTTTGGGCCTTCCGGTAAACTCTTCATGTGCTTTATTGCACATTTGGTAAACGCCCTTTAAATCGCGGTAAAAAATAGGGATAGGCAGTCCGTCAATAATTTTTTGGTAGAATTCCGGATCATCGATGTTGCCGGTCAGGAATGATTTTTTATCGTATATCATAGCAGTGGTATTTTATTCGTTTGATTTTTGATTGGTTAAAGTAAGAAATAAATGGCTTATTTCAATTCATTTTAAATCATCTTTTAAAACAGGAAATCTTGATTTTTAACAGGATTTTAAAATTCTGTTCGGTTATCTTTGTGGTACTTGCGTTATTGTTAATAACTTAATATTACCGAAAAAGAGAACTGTGAAAATTAGTGAAATTATTCGTCATACTGAGGCAAATATTTCTGCAGGAAATTTAGCCGATGACAAAAACATGGAAAAGGCATTCAGCTCCGATTTGATGAGCGATGTGTTAACACTTGATGAGGAAAATATCCTGCTGATATCGGGGCTGGCCAATGTGCAGTTAATCCGCACTGCCGAAATGGCCGACATCAGCGCAGTATTGCTGGCCCGCAATAAAAAGGCTACCCCCGACATGATTGAGCTGGCCAATGAAAACGGGCTAATAATTCTGGAAACCCCGTATTCGATTTATAAAGCCAGCGGTGTTCTTTATTCAAACGGATTAAAAGAGGTGTATTGATGGCACTGAAGCTGGATTTTATAATTGAGGGGGGCAACTTTTCAAAAGCCGGAAAAGCATCGAGCCAGATTAAAAAAGTACTGAAACAGCTCGATATCGACACAAGAATTATAAAATCCATAGTAGTTGCCATATACGAAGCGGAAGTTAATGTTGTAGCACATGCATACAGCGGAAAACTTACTGCCGGTATTGGCGAAAATGAAATTGAAGTGGTAGTTGCCGATAAAGGTCCGGGCATTGAGGACATCGGTAAAGCCATGGAAGCCGGTTTTTCAACTGCCTCGAAAGAAGTGCGCGAGATGGGATTTGGCGCCGGCATGGGATTGCCAAATATTAAAAAGAACACTGACGAAATGAACATCGAGAGCAAAATGGGAGAGGGGACAACCCTTCGGTTTAAATGTTTTTATTGATGGAAAAAGAACAAAAATACCATGCAATCAGGGTCGATGCCGAAAAATGTTTTGGATGCACACACTGTATGAAAATCTGTCCCACCGAGGCCATTCGTATTGAAAATGGTGTGGCTGTAATCCACGACCAGCGATGTGTTGATTGCGGAAACTGTTTGCGCGCCTGCCCGGTAGATGCATTTTATGTGGAGCAGGATGAATTAAGCCAGATTAACGGTTACAAGTACCGTGTCGTATTGTTTCCTTCGGTTTTTATCGGCCAGTTCCCCGAAATTTATTCCGAAGGCCAGATTTATGAAGCATTGCTTGAATTGGGTTTTACCCACATTTTTGAGGTAGAACAGCCTGCAGGCTGGCTTATGGAATCAATAAAAGACAACTACCGCGAAAATACCGATCGCCCGTTGATTTCTTCATTTTGCCCGGCTATTGTCCGGCTGATTCAAACAAAATATCCGTCGCTGGCTGATAATGTTGTCAAGAGAAAAGCGCCACACGATTTGGCAGCCCATTTTGTTATTGAACAATTGAAAAAACAAGGGGCAAAAGAAGATGGGATTGGGTTGTTTTATGTATCGCCCTGTTCGGCTAAAATGGCGGCGGTAAACCAGCCGGTTGCTGAGAAAGAGTCGGTTGTAACCGGAATCATCAACATGCAGGATTTATACAACCGGATTCTGAAGCTAATTCCTTCACACGAAAAATCCGATACGTCAAAATTCAGGGAAAACCTTAGCCGCGAAGGAATTTTGTGGAGCTTGCCGCGTGGCGAAACAGCCTGGTTTCGCAAAAAATCGATGGCCATCGACGGAATTCACAACGTGGTGAAATTTCTGGAACGGCTGGAAAACGATGAGGTGCCCGAGCTCGATTTTCTGGAACTGAAATCGTGCAACCAGGGATGCGCGGGTGGAATCCTGCTCACCGGTAACCGGTTTTTAACCGTTGAACGCTTGCAAAAAAGGGCAGCACAGTATCCGAGGGCATCGCAACTAAATACGCCGGAAGATGAAAAACCAGCAGTAATGGAAAAACTTGTTTCAGATAAAATTCAGCCGCAACACGTTTTTATTCTGGATAAAGATCGTTCGAAAGCTATAGAAAAACTACAGCGGATAAATAATATTCTTTGCCAGTTGCCCGGTCTCGATTGCGGAGGTTGTGGAGCACCTAACTGCCATGCACTGGCCGAAGACATGGTGCAGGGAAAAGCCAGGATGACCGACTGTGTTTTTCTTCAATGTAAATATGTAAAAGAACAACAAACTGATCCGCAAAAAGCTTACAGAAACGTGGAAAAAACCTGGGGCGAAAAACGTTTTGAGGCCGATTGCAATAAAAAAGGAGGAAGAAATGAAGGTTTCTGATTTGGTAAAAAAATACAACCTGAAAATTTTTTCGGGAAAAGAGGGGTTGGATAATGAAATTTCAGGAGGATATGTGTCCGACTTACTGAGCGATGTAATGGGAAATGCTGCTGAAAATGAAGTTTGGATTACTTTGCAAACCCATCAGAACGTAATGGCCATTGCTTCGCTGAAAGACCTGGCAGCAGTTATTCTGGTAAAAGGGTTGGAGCCCGACGAAGATACGCTGGAGCACAGCAACGAAGAGGGGGTTCCGCTGCTGGGCACTTCCATGCAAACTTTTGAAATGGCCGGGAAATTATTTAACGATTTAAATACTACGTGATGAAGCAGTTCCGGGCCGATTTACATATCCATACATTACTATCGCCCTGCGGAGATGTGGAAATGACTCCCCGGAATATTGTGCAGAAAGCCAAAGCCAGTCGCCTCGATATTATTGGAATTACCGACCATAATTCAACAAAAAATGCCCTGCTGGTTAAAAAACTGGCCGAAAAAGAGGGGATTTTTGTACTGCCCGGCGCTGAAGTTACCACCCGCGAAGAAGTGCACTGCCTGGCATTTTTTGAAACGGATGGGCAGTTGAGCCAATTTCAGCAATACATCGATGAAAATATTACCAGAATTCCCAACGATGAAGAATATTTTGGCTACCAGCCCGTAATCGATGAGGATGAGAATATCGTGGAAATGGTTTCGTATTATTTGCCGGCTGCTTTAAAACAGGGAATTACAAAGGTGCAGCAAAAGGTTGAATCGTTGAATGGCCTGTTTATCCCGGCACATATCGACCGCTCTGTTAACGGAATATTAAGTCAGCTTGGGTTCATTCCGCCCGGTTTAAAGTGCGATGCACTGGGACTTTCGAAACACGGTTCGAAAAAAGATGTTGAACAACAATATGTTTTACAAAATAAAATCACCCTAATCCGCAATTCCGATGCCCATTATGTGGAACAAATTGGCGAAATTTACTCCCTTTTCAATATGAGAGAAATAAGTTTTTCGGAAATAAAGATGGCGTTGAATCAACAAAATAAAAGATTTGTTGAAATACGATGAAAACCATTTCGGAACATGTGCTGGATATTGTCCAGAATTCAGTAAGGGCAAAAGCGACATTGATTGAAATCATTGTTGAAGAAGACAAAATAAATGATCTTTATTCACTCATCATAAAAGACAACGGTTGCGGGATGAGTTCCGAAATTTTGAAACAGGCAACCAATCCGTTCTTTACATCGAGGAAAACACGAAAAGTAGGTTTGGGATTAGCGCTGTTAAAACAGAATGCCGAAAATGCAGGTGGTTTTTTTTCAGTGAAATCGCAGGAAGGAAAAGGAACAACGGTTCAGGCTGTTTTTCAACTCTCCCATATCGACCGGCCACCGTTGGGCGACATTTGGGATACCTGGTTTTTAACATTGCTGAGCAATACACATATTCGGCTGGTATACAGGCATCAAACCATTTTCGGAAATTTTGAAATTGATTCGAAAGAAATTCTAAATATGCTGGAAGGGGTTTCACTTCAGCAAAAAGAAGTTAAAGAAGCCATTATTGAACTGATAATAAATAATTTAAGAGAAATTAAAGGATTAAAATAAACACAACCTTATAACTATGACAAAAATAAAATCAGTGGCTGACCTTCGGAAAATTAAAGAAGAAGTGCAGTCGAAAATTAAATTACGCGAAAACAGCGACCATCCCGAGCAGCTTGTGCAGGTGAAGGTGGGAATGGCTACCTGCGGAATTGCTTCGGGCGCCAAGGAAACCATGAAATATTTTGTGGAAGAACTGGAACAGCAGGCCATCGATGCCGTGGTTACCCAAACCGGATGCATGGGGTACTGTTACGCCGAACCAACAGTAGAGATTACTCTGCCCGGGAAAGACCCGGTAGTTTTTGGCTATGTGAATAAAGACAAAGCCCAGGAAATTATCGATGTTTACATCAAGCGCGGGGAATTGATCGACGGCGTGATCCCGATTACATTTAAAACTATTGACGAATAATAAACTTTCAACTAACTGGTTATGACCGATTATAAAAATCACTTGCTTGTTTGCGGCGGGACCGGCTGTAAAGCAGCAGAAAGTGACGAAATAAAAAAATCATTTAATGAAGTGATCGACGAACTGGGCATGGAAGACGAAACCCAGGTGGTGTTTACCGGGTGTTTCGGTTTTTGCGAGAAAGGGCCCATTGTAAAAGTATTGCCCGACAATACGTTTTATGTGAACGTGAAACCGGAAGATACCGAAGAAATTGTAAAGGAGCACCTCATAAAAGGCAGGCAGGTGGAGCGTTTGCTCTACAAAGATCCGGTTACCGAAGAAAAAATCAGCGATTCGAAAAGCATGGATTTTTATAAAAAACAGATGCGGATTGCGCTTCGGAACTGCGGTTTTATCAATCCAGAAAGTATCGACGAATACATATCGCGCGATGGCTACCAGGCGTTGGGTAAATGCCTGGGTGAAATGACTCCTGAAGAAACCATTAAAGAGGTGAAAGATTCAGGGCTGCGGGGCCGTGGCGGCGGCGGTTTTCCTACCGGATTGAAATGGGAAATTACACGCAATGTTGAGTCTGATAAAAAATACGTGGTTTGCAATGCCGACGAAGGCGATCCCGGTGCGTTTATGGACCGATCCATCCTCGAAGGCGACCCGCATTCGGTAATTGAAGCGATGGCCATTTGTGGATACTGCATAGGCGCCGATACGGGGCTGGTATATATCAGGGCCGAATATCCGCTGGCCATCGAGCGGCTGAAAACCGCGCTTAACCAGGCACGCGAATATGGTTTGCTTGGCGAAGATATTATGGGAACCGGCTTTAATTTCCACATCGATATCCGGCTTGGGGCAGGCGCTTTTGTGTGCGGCGAAGAAACTGCACTTATCCATTCAATGGAAGGCCTGCGCGGAGAACCTACTTTTAAACCACCGTTCCCCTCCGTTTCAGGATTTCTGGGCAAACCCACCAACGTGAACAACGTAGAAACCTTTGCAAATATTCCGGTTATCCTGAATAAAGGAGCTTCCTGGTTCAACAAAATCGGCACAGAAAAATCGAAAGGGACCAAGGTTTTTGCCCTGGCCGGAAAAATTAATAATGTTGGTTTGATTGAAGTTCCGATGGGAACCACACTTCGTGAAGTAATTTACGACATTGGCGGTGGCATTAAAGACGGTAAGGAGTTTAAATCTGTTCAGACCGGCGGTCCGTCAGGAGGGTGTTTAACCAAAGATTTTCTGGATACACCCATCGATTACGATAACCTTATTGCAGCCGGATCGATGATGGGATCGGGTGGAATGATAGTAATGGACGAAGACGATTGCATGGTTTCCATTGCCAAATTTTACCTGGAATTTACGCTGGAAGAATCCTGCGGAAAATGTTCGCCCTGCCGCATTGGCAATAAACGGCTCTTCGAAATTCTGGACACCATTACCAAAGGAAGCGGGAAAGAAGAGGATATCGAGCGCCTGAAATTGCTGAGCAATGTGATTAAAGATACATCGTTGTGCGGTCTCGGGCAGTCTTCTCCAAATCCCGTGCTTTCTACAATTCTCAATTTCGAAGATGAATACCTGGCGCATGTTACCGATGGTAAATGCCCGGCCGGCCAGTGTAAGGCATTGCTCAAATACGAAATCATCGAGGATTTGTGTACCGGTTGTACGCTTTGCTTCCGCAATTGCCCGGTTGGCGCAATTTCCGGCGAGCGCCGTCAGCCACATTACATCGATCAGTCGTTGTGTATTAAATGTGGGGCCTGCTACGAGAAATGCAAGTTCAATGCAATTAAACTTTCCTAATTCTGAAAATGATTTACAATGGATACAGTACAATTAACAATAGATAATAAACCACTGGTAGTGAAAAAAGGAACTACCGTTTTGGAAGCGGCCAAAGGAATTGGGATTCACATTCCCACACTTTGCCACATGAAACTCGATGATTTGAATATTGAAAACAAGCCCGGAGGCTGCCGTGTTTGCGTGGTTGAAGTTGAAGGAAGAAGAAATCTTGCACCGGCCTGCTGTACTGAAGTGACTGAAGGCATGGTTGTCAATTCGCATTCTATTCGTGTAATTAATGCCCGCCGCACGGTGGTTGAACTTATTCTTTCCGATCATCCTGCCGATTGCCTGATTTGTGCAAAATCGGGTAAGTGTGAGTTGCAGGATATGGCCCATCATCTGGGCATCAGGGAAATTCACTACCAGGGCGAGCAATCTACTTACCGCGAAGATACCTCACCCGCCATTATTCGCGATATAGATAAGTGCATCATGTGCCGCCGCTGCGAAATGATGTGTAACGAAGTTCAAACGGTTGGAGTACTTTCTGCAATCAACCGTGGTTTTGAGGCGGTGGTTTCACCTGCTTTCGAAATGAACCTCGACCACTCGGTTTGTACTTATTGCGGCCAGTGTGTGGCAGTTTGTCCAACCGGGGCTTTAACCGAAGTTGACCAAACCAGTCATGTTGTGCGTGCTTTGTCCGACCCTTCAAAAACAGTAATTGTACAAACCGCTCCGGCGGTGCGTGCTGCTTTGGGTGAAGAGTTCGGCATGGAACCCGGTTCACTGGTAACCGGCAAACTGGTTTCTGCTTTGCGAAGACTTGGTTTCGACCGTGTTTTCGATACTGATTTTGCTGCAGACCTCACAATTATGGAAGAAGGAACGGAGCTGCTGAACCGCTTGTCGAAATTTCTGGAAGGCGATAAAGATGTGCAACTGCCAATACTCACATCCTGCTGCCCGGCGTGGGTGAAGTTTTTTGAGCACCATTTTCCACAACTGAAAGATGTTCCTTCAACTGCACGCTCACCGCAGCAAATGTTCGGAAGCATTGCCAAAACTTATTTTGCTGATCAGATAAAAATTAAGCGTGAAGATTTGGTGGTGGTTTCCATTATGCCCTGCGTGGCGAAAAAATATGAGTGTGGCCGCGATGAGTTTAAAGTGAACGACAATCCGGATGTAGATTATGCCATAACAACACGCGAACTGGCATCGCTTATAAAACTGGCCAACATCAATTTCACCAGGTTGCCCGATGAAGAATTTGACCAGCCGCTGGGCGAATCGACGGGTGCAGGTGTAATTTTCGGTACAACCGGTGGTGTAATAGAGGCCGCTGTCCGAACTGCCTATGAAATGTACACAAAGAAAGATTTGCCCAAAATTGATTTTGATGAATTGCGCGGAATGGAAGGAATTCGGCAGGCAACCATTGATTTCAACGGATTTCCTCTTAAAATAGGTATCGCACACGGGCTTGGAAATGCACGAATTCTGCTTGAAAAAGTTGAGAAAGGCGAAAGTGAATTTCATGCCATAGAAATTATGAGCTGCCCCGGCGGATGTATTGGAGGCGGCGGCCAGCCATACCACCACGGGAATGCCGATGTGCTGAAGAAACGCCAAAAGGCAATTTATCAGGAAGACAGTAAAAAGAAAATCAGGAAATCGCACGAGAATCCGTATATCATTAAATTGTACGAAGAATTTCTGGGTAAACCGATGAGTGAAAAAGCGCATCATCTGCTGCACACTGAATATTTTGATCGTACCTGAAAAGAGTCACTGGACATTGGTCA
>JBMCIT010000024.1:0-11373 GCA_048616715.1 Tangfeifania sp.
CCACCTGAAGGAAGCCTTCGCTTTGGTAGATTCTGATAAGCCGTTCGATATCCAGCGTTACAAGTTCTTCGTTGTATAGAAACGGCTCTTCATTTGTCAATACTTTTTCGAGCCATGAAACTTCTTTTAAAGCCATCCGCTCAAGCAGAAAATCTTTTTCAAGGGTTTTATTCCCCTTGAAGTTTATCTGCCTGACTTCAAAATTTTCCTGCGCCTGAACTATATGCAAAGAAAGAAAGCAGGAAAGAAAATAAATAATAATGACTAATACTTGTTTATGGCGCATTCATCGATTTTTGTAAATTCTTTTTAACCTCTGGACGGCATTGCGGTTTTTGGTTAGCTGTTTCTTTAATATAAACGGTAGTTACCACGAATTGTTTTTTTTTTTAAAGCGGTACTAAAACCAATTTTTCCGGAGCAATACCATGTAATTGGTTTAATTGGTCTGAAATCGTACCGGTTTAATTTTACCGGTAAGTAAATTATTCCACAGAATTGTGGTTAAATTGGTACACTTTTAATTATTTCCCAAACAAACCTTTAAATAGGCAGTTGTTGTTCAACCTGTTGTTAGTAAGGTAATTTGGTGATAATTGTCTGCTCATAATTCATTGTTTGTCACTTTTAGTTCATTTTTTGTCTGTACTGAAGCGAAATCAAATCTTGTAAATAAATTGAAATACCAGATAGAAAATACGCCAAAAAAGTTCTTTTCTGAATTGGGAAACATTGTATTGTTTACCGGTGAAACGGTGCGTCAGTTCTTTATCGGGCCTTTTGAAACCCGCGAAATGATAAAACAGGGATTTCATGTTGGCAATAAAACTTTGCCACTGGTTGTAATTACGGGTTTTATTATGGGCCTGGTATTAACGATCCAAACCCGTCCGGTGTTGGTGGAATTCGGTGCACAATCGATGTTGCCCGGGATGATTGCCGTTTCAATTATCCGGGAAATTGGCCCTATGGTAACGGCACTTCTTTGTGCCGGGAAAATCAGCTCCGGGATTGGGGCCGAACTGGGGGCCATGAAAGTTACAGAACAGCTCGATGCAATGGAGGTTTCAGGAACACAACCTCTGAATTATGTTGTTGCCACCCGGGTTATGGCCACTACATTGCTGGTGCCGGTACTTGTATTTTTTGCCGATGCCGTTGCTCTTTTAGGTTCATTTTTTGCCATTAACCTGCACGAAAATTTATCACTGGTGTTGTTTATTTCGCAGGCATTTGATTCTCTCGGCTTTATTGATTTGATACCGGCCACGATAAAAACCTTCTTTTTCGGTTTTTTTATCGGGTTAATCGGTGCATACAAAGGGTATACTGCCAGCCGGGGAACTGAGTCGGTGGGTATGGCGGCTAATTCGGCTGTAGTTACTGCTTCGCTGGTAATTTTTGTTATCGACCTGCTGGCTGTGCAGATAACAAATTTGTTTGTCACACTATAATATACCTGATAAATGGACACTGTAATAGAAATAAAAAATCTGAAAAAATCATTTGAAAATAATGATGTGCTGAACGGGCTCAGTCTCGATTTAAAGCGGGGCGAGAACCTGGCTTTGCTCGGAAAATCGGGGTCGGGCAAATCGGTTTTGATTAAATGCATTGTTCAGCTGATAAAATCCGATTCGGGAACCATAAAGGTTTTTAACCGCGATTTAAACCAAATGAATAAATCAGAAATAGATGAGTTGCGGCAAAAAGTTGGTTATCTTTTTCAGGGCGGAGCTTTGTACGATTCCATGTCGGTTAGGGAAAACCTCGAGTTTCCGGTAAGGCGGACTGAAGAAAGGAAAAATAAAAAGGAGTTGGACAATATGGTAATGGAGGTACTCGACAATGTGGGGCTGACCGAAGCGGTAGATAAAATGCCGGCTGAACTTTCGGGGGGGATGAAAAAACGAATCGGGCTGGCCCGGACCCTGATCCTCAAACCCGAAATCATACTGTACGATGAACCTACTACCGGCCTCGATCCGGTTACCTCAGGCGAAATTAGTGAGTTGATGCTGCACATACAGGATAAATTCAATACATCTTCCATTATTGTAACCCACGACATGAAGTGTGTGAAGATGACATCAAATAAAATAAAGTTGCTGAAGGATGGTAATTTTTATGCTGAAGGAACTTTCGATGAACTCAGCAAAAGCGAAGACGATAATGTAAAGGGATATTTTAATTAAAAGACAAAAAAAATTATGGGAAAATTTGCAAACCGCTCAATAAAACTGGGGTTGCTGGTTGCCGGAGGACTTTTCTTTTTTGCAATTGCCATATTTTACCTCGGAAGTCAACAGGATCTTTTTTCTTCTACGGTAACTGTTAAAAGCTATTATAAAGACGTAAAAGGATTGATGGAAGGCAATAAAGTTCATTACTCGGGAATAAATGTAGGGCATGTGTCCCACATCGAAATTATTAACGATACAACAATCCTGGTTCAGATGTCGGTAAATAAAGATGTACAAAAATTCATCCGTACCGATTCGAAGGTAGATATTGCCAGCGACGGGCTGATGGGGAGTAAAATTGTAAATATTTACCCGGGCTCGGAATCGGCCCAGTCAATTTCTGACAACGATGTTTTAGTGACACAGGAATCGATTGATTTTCAGGATGTATTGGAGGAGGCTTTAGCTGTGATTGAAGATAGCCGGCTTATTGCCAATAACCTGTTGAAAATCAGCAATAAAATGAACAACGGCGAAGGTGATTTTGCCTTGCTGTTAAACCAAAGAAACATTACTGCAAAATTGGATAGTGTGGGAAATGAACTGCTGGCATTTTCATCTACCTCAAACGAAATAATCAATAAAATAAACCAGGGAGAAGGAGACCTGGGAAAACTGATAAACGACACAACTGTTACTACAGAATATAAAGTGCTGATGAACAGCCTTGACAGTGTTGCCTGGCGAACTGATCTCCTGGTTACCGGGTTGCAGCGTTACAGCAGGCAGCTAAACACCGGTGACGGTATTCTTAAAAGGCTTGCCTACGATTCAGTTATGGCAGACAATATCGACACCACGGTTTTAAAAATAAACAAAAGTGTGGATGATGTGGTCGATGCCGCTGAAACCATTGATAACAGTTGGATTTTTAATCTGTTTTCAAAGAATAGAAACAAGAAGAAAAAGTAATTAGGAGAAATTGTGTAATGCGTTGAATTTAATTCGATTATATTGTTGAATCTTAAAAATTATTCAAAATGAAAAAATCAGTAACAAACATTTTAGCAATTGTGTTTTTAGTGCTTTTTGTGCCGTTTAATTTAAAGGCAGATGAAAAAGCAGCCGGCAACACTACCACTGAAATTAGTGAAGAAGCGGTTACCGAAGCCAAAACCGAAATAGAAAATATGGTAACCCGTGTGCTCGAAATCAGGGAAATGGATATGGATGAGTTGAACAGGGAAGAGAAAAAAGAACTCCGGGAAGAAGTGCGATCGATTAAGAAAGAGTTGAAAGCATACAGTAAAAGCGACTCGGAGGCAATTGCCGATGCAGCAGCACAAGCCGCCGATCGTGGAGGGATATACATTTCCGGCGGAGCACTGATTGTTATAATACTCCTGCTTATTTTGCTCTAAGTTTTTTTGATTGTTTATGTGTTGGGATGCCCTCATTCCTTGTCTTCCAAATGCCGGAAGCAGGGAGTGGGGCAGTTTGAAATTTAGTCTTCAAACTGCTTTTGCTCAACTTTATTCATAAACTTCGAGGTAACTTCCGAACCATCGGCGCCAAAAGAATCAACCACCGTACCTTTTATGTTTTTATTGGTTTCAACCGCATAAATTATTGCGCTGTCGGCCGGGTTCGAAATACCTTCAAACCGGTGAAATTCAACCAAAGTCACATCTGGAGGAGCAAACTGGTTGCCTTCGCTGTCAACTAATTTTTCATTCTCGCTCACTTTAAAGTTGGCTTTAAATCCCCTCTTTTTCAGTTCCGTGGAAGCTTCAGCCAAAGTATCGTATCGGTTGTTGTACATCATACCTGTTTTTTTTAATGAATATTTTTGTTGCGGTAATATACTTTAAAAATCCTGCCAAAAAAATAAATATTTGTAATGCCCCGCATGATAAGTTTTTGTTTTATAGGTTTTTGGTGCTTGTTTTAATTATTTTATGTGATAAACGCCTGGTTTTTGGTTGTAGATTTTGTGGAATTTTGTGGACAAAATACTCATATTGATTCATGTAACCACACCCGGCACTTATATGAACCGGGTAACTCCACATTTTTAATAAACATTCTATTCTTATTATTTCATGTTGTATTAATGAGTTAGCAATTTTTTTCGGGAATGCCGGAGTTATACACCCGTTATTGATTATCTTATGGGACAAGTGGCATAATATTTTCATTGTAAATTACAGATAAAATGTTGTAGTTTAATTAGTTTCGAATTGCTATGTTGAATTTGACGGCAGGCTTATGCTTTTGTTTGTAAACAAATTTTTGCGATGCCGGCTTTGTAAAGAAGTTGTCAAAGAAATATGAAAAATTTTCCATTGGTAAGAATTGCCGCAGTACTTTTTATTCTTTCCGTTTTGATGCTGGTACTTATACTGGCAAAAAATATTTTAGTGCCGCTGGCTATAAGTTTATTGCTTGCCTATCTTATTTACCCGATTGTTTGGCGGCTTGAACGGTGGGGGTTTCACCGCATTCCGGCCATCCTGGTTGTGATAATAACAGTGCTGATTATTGCCGGCGCCATTGGTCTTTATTTATCTGTTCAGGTAGGGAATATCAATTTTGATATTATTGCGCTGAAAGAAAGGTTTATTCAGGGAGATAGCACGATTGAGGCCAGGATAGGAGAATTTTTTGGGATGAATATCGAGCAGGTCAACAATTACATTCAGAGTGCCATTCAAAATATAATTTCTGCAATTGCTTCCTCAACCGGAAATGTTTTCAGTGCCACAACTACCACTGTTTTTCAGATATTTATTCTGCCCGTGTTTACTTTTTTTATTCTTTTTTACCGCACAAAAACAGCTTTTTTTATTTTAAGACTTGCCGGGAAAGAGAACCGGAAAAAAACGATAAACATATTGCATGAAATTACCACTGTTACATCAAGGTACCTGGCTGGTTTGATAGGGGTTGTGTCGATTCTGGCTGTATTAAACTCACTGGGTTTGACAATTATTGGTGTACCACATGCTTTGGTGCTGGGTATCGGGGCCGCACTGCTTAATCTTATTCCTTATTTTGGCACTTTGCTGGGAGCTTTGGTACCATTGATTTATGTATTGATTTCACTGCCCGATCCCTGGAGCATGGCATTTAAAGTAATAATCATGTTTATTATTGTGCAATTTTTAGAGAACAATATTATAACTCCAAATGTGGTAGGTACAAATGTGAGGATAAATGCCCTGACGATTATTATCGGGTTGTTGATCGGAAATTTGATTTGGGGAATTGCAGGCATGTTGATTATAATTCCTTACATCGCCATACTGAAAATTATTATGGGTAATATTGAAAGCCTTGAGCCTTATGCTTATTTTTTAAGCAGCAAAGGTCTTGAAAGGTACCAGGTTCACTTTCTGCAGTATTTTATAAATGTAAAAGAAAAACTAAAAATGCTATGGTCAGGAAAAAAATAACAAGCAGGATAGTAGATTTTTTCAAAATTTTCAAAAAAGCCATCAAGCACTTTGGTGAGAACCGACCGGTGGAACATGCCGGAACAACTGCCTATTTCGCAATTTTCTCGATGGCGCCAATTCTGATTATCATCATAGCTGTTTTTGGGTACTTTACGGGAGATGAGGCAATCAGGCAAAAGTTGTTTGATGAACTTGGTCGTTTGGTGGGAAATGAAAGCACACGGGTTTTAAAAAATGCCATCGAAAATTACGACATAACCGAAAAAAGCACACTTGGGACTATTTTCGGTGCAACTTTCTTTTTGGTATCTGCTACTACACTTTTCAGCGAAATGCAAAACTCTATAAATTATATATGGCGCATAAAAGTGAAATCGAAATTAAAATGGGGAGTGTTTAATTTGCTGAAAACCCGTCTGTTATCGTTTGGGGTGATACTTTGCCTGGGATTTGTAATTCTTATTTCGCTAATAGCCGATGCCACCATCGCTTTTTTGGAAGATTTTCTGGCTCAACAGTTTACACCCGACTTTGTGATCCTGACCGAAGTCCTGAATTTGGTGCTTTCGCTGGCAATAATCGCTGTCATTTTTGCACTTATTTACCGCTTTTTGCCCGATTTGCAGGTAAAATGGAGTGCAAGCTGGTTTGGGGCAATTTTTGCTTCTGTTCTGTTTGCCCTGGGAAAAATCGGTATTGGCGCTTTTATCGGAAACAGCAACCTTGGGGTTGTGTATGGTGCTGCCAGCTCATTTGTAATTATTTTGGTCTGGATATTTTTTGTTTCCATTATTTTCTATTTCGGTGTGGAACTAACTTACCAGTTTTCGAAGTACTTCAACCACGATAACACACCTGCAAAATATGCGGTACCTTTTATAATTACCGGAAACATTGAAAAAGAAACTGACTAGTTTACGGTGAGTTCCTGATTTTAATTACAGAAAAACGGATTGAATTCAATACGTTTTTTGCAATAATTCAAGAAATCTATCTAATTATCTTCCCCGGATAATTGATATTAAAATGGAAATCACAGCAAATATCAAGAGTATATGAATCAAATTTCCGAGTGAATAAACAAAAAATCCGAAGAGCCATCCGATTACAAGAATTACTGCTATTATGTATAGTAAACTTCTCATTTTATTATATTTTTATAGTTTATGCAAATAATTAATCTGTAAGCCACTCATGTATTTCCTGGTTGTTTCAAAAGTTTCCGGAGCCCGAAAATGTAAATAGCTTATTTTCTTGGAATGATCAATAAAATAATCCCAATTACTAAAACCACTCCGCTTATAATTACGGGTGTCCAGTTTGCTGTACTAACGGCAATTTCGGCTCCCAGCACATTAAAGCTTTCGGATTCTTTTGCTGCCTGAATTCCAAAATACACCGCACCAATAATTCCTAAAATTGATAAAACAGTTCCTGCAATTTTCATGATAATTTTTATTTCGATTTACACAATACACAACAATTAATGATAAAACTGTGCCAGACTATAACACTAATGATTAGGCGACGGGTAAACCAGTTCAGTTTTATGGGTTAAGTTCATTTGCAGAATCAATTATTCAATTTTTTGTAACGGTTGATTTTCCGAACTTAACAGGTAGTTTAGTTTTTATTTCCGGCATGGATATCAGGCAGCAGCTCTTCTTTTAAAAAAAGGATTTTTAGTGCTAACCGGTTTGTTGAAATTGTAGACCAATTCCCCATAATGAGTACCTGACTCTACAATATTCTGCCTGTTTTTTTTATCACGTTAAAAGAATTATATTTAAAAGCATTAAAACAAACCTAAATAGTAAAGCTATGGCTTTAAAAAAGAATCAGCTCATTTTTGTTGTAGAAGACAACCAGGTTTATAACAAACTGCTTACCGAGTATTTGGGCAAGCAGGGATACAGCAATGTAAAATCCTTTTTTTCGGGTGAAGAGTGTGTTGAAGCTGTAAAAAAAGGAGCAGGTCCCGAGGTTATTATCCAGGATTATTTTCTGGAAAACATGAATGGGCTCGAGGTGCTTAAAATGGTAAAAAAACTGAAGCCCGAAACTGAATTTGTTTTTCTTACCAACAACGAGAGCATGGAAGTTGCCGTAAATACCATTAAATACGGAGCTTACGACTACATTATCAAAGACAAGATTACTCTTGATAAGGTAATTGACCGTATTCAGAAGATTTCAAAGTATAAAACGCTGAAAAGAAATAACAAGCAAATCCGGCAAATGATGATGTTGTTTACGTTTGTTGTTTTCCTGATTATTTTGTTTGCGTTCCTGTATTTTGTTATCGATATTTTTGGGCTGAATTAATTTTATTCGTTTTGGCGGATGTTAATTTCCCCCCGCCGGCTTAACAATACGGCAATGGGGCGTGTGTCCGGAAATTCTGACATGATAATTATGAGAATTACCGTAATGGGAACACTCAGCAACATCCCTGTAATTCCCCATATTATACCCCACAATGCAAGCGTAAGAAATACAACAAGCGGACTGATGTTCAGCGAGTTCCCCATTAACCTTGGTTCAACCAGGTTTCCAATAACCAATTGGATGGCACCAACAATTGTGAGCACCAAAATGGCGGGCGTAAAATTGCCAAACTGAAGCAAGGCAAAAATGGTGGGGAAAATTGTAGCAATGAGTGAGCCAATGGAAGGAATATAGTTGAGTACAAAAATCAGAAATGCCCAGAAAAGGGGGGCATCAACCCCGATTATCAGCAGAACAAAGTAGCTTAAAAAGCCTGTTAGCAAACTTACCAGCGTTTTGAGTGCAATGTAATGGCTGATTGATTTATCGATTTTATGGATCAGGCCGTTTATCTGGCTGTATTTTTTCTGGTCAGGATACATTGCTTTAATTTTTTGGGAGAAAATCGGCTCTTCAATCAATAAAAAAATAAGGTAGAGGAAAACCATAAATGCATCGCCGAAAAGTCCGGTGAGTGTAGCGAAAATTCGGCTGAGTATTCCCCTGAAATTTAAATCCTGCGCAAAGTCGCTTACCATGTTTGAAATATCGATGTCAAACTGGGTATTTATTTTTTGGGTTATTCTGTTCAGGTTGGCTTCGTATATGGGAAGTGTGACTGAAAGTTGCTGAATGTTTTGGCTGATCATTTCAACTGTAAACACAAGAAAAACCAAAAGCAGCGCCGAAGAAATAAGTGTGAGGCTCCATTTTGGCAACAGCCCTACATATTTTACTTTTGATAAGATGTTGCGGATTACCCGTATCAAAAATAGAAACAGAACAGCCAGAATAAACGGGATTATGATGGCCTGGGCATAAATCAGGATGAGCACCAGCACCACCAGGATCAGGAAAATATAAATTCTTTTTGCTTCCATCTAATTCAGTTTTTCCGATTCCTGCAAATTCCACTTTTCCTGCATCGAAATTCCGAGTTCTTCGAGTTCTTTCAGCACCGGTTCGTATATTGTTTTATCTACCGGGATCCGTACCCCTTTTGCATCTATTTTATCGCCGAGGATGAGTTTAACAGCAATGGCGGCAGGCAGTGCTACAGTTCTCGAAATGGATGTGTCATGCGCGGTTGCAAAATCGACCATCTGCGATTTAATGACCATTTTTTCACCGTTTATTTTTTCAATTAGAAATGAGTGCAGCATAACAACCATATCCCTGCCGGTTTTTGGAAGCATCATTTTTTGCGTCATTAGTCCTGCTGTCAGGTCGAACGCGGAACCTTCCGGTATTTTTATGGGTTCATTATCGAAATAACCCAGCCAGTCAAGCGAAACAATGGCCGGATGATCCAGCTCGATATTCATTTTTTCTGCAATCTTCTCCTTTACATTTTTAGGATAAACCCCGATTTTTTCGGCAATAACCTGTTTGTAGCTTTTATTTTCAAAGTCTTGTTTCTCATAAGAAAGCAGCCCCAGTTTTTTCATCACATCGAGGGTTTCGCACCAGTGCGGGTAGCGGAAGGTGCCTCTGAAAATAGTTTCGGCTTCCTGAATGTTGTAAAGGTCGGCGTAAATTAATGAATCGCGGTTGGGATACACTTCCAGTTTTCCCACTTCCTGAACATCAATTTTAAGCGGGTTTTTAAAAAGGTCTTCGGTGGGGATTTCAACTATTTGCCCGTTTTTGCTGTAAGTAGCTCCGTTTTTGCTTGCTTTGAGCACGCCACGGGGCGACCATGAAAATTTGTAGCCCAGCGGATTGTCTGCTTCTTCTGGTGCTGGCAGGGCACCGCAAAGCGAGTAAAATTCCTTTACTTTTCCATCAGATTCATGCACTTTGTCGATGATGCGCATGGCTGTCATGTGATCGAATCCCGGGTCCACACCAATTTCATTCAGCAAAAGAATGCCTGCGTTTTTTGCCTCTTTATCGAGTTCCTGCATTTCTTTTGAAACGTAGGAAGTGGTGACCATATTTTTGCTGTACCGTATGCAAAAGCTGGCAACTCTTACGTGATGTTCGTGAGGCAAAAGGCTGACTATTAAATCGTGGCCGGAAACCAGGTTGTCCAGCGTACCCAAATCATCAGTCTGCCATTCGAGGGCAGTTCCGTGTTCATATTCAGAAATAATTGCTTCCGCTTTTGATTTGGTGCGGCTGGCCATTGTAACTTCAATATTGTTTTTCAGCAAATATTCGGCAAGGGGCTTTGCCACCATTCCCGCCCCAAGTATCAGTACTTTCTTCATTTTATGATTCTTTTCAATGATGAGAATTTTCATCTAAATTAATACAATTCCCCAGCATTGATTTTAACGTCCTAAAGCTCGTGAAAATTTTTCAGACGACATTTTTTCGATGGTATTGAAAAAAAGTGTTTAATCTTCAGATTACAGTTTTCCTGTACTTCGGCATCAAAACAGGCTACTCAATCAATTGCAGAACCGAAAAAACAGCACAATGATCAGATGCAATTGTATCGCAAATCACTTTGGTTTCCAATACTTTCCATAAATCTGCCGGCCGGTAAAAAATGTAATCTATTGATTTTTGCGGATTTTCCGAAGGGTAAGTTGGTTCAGAATTTTTCCCGTAAGCATCTTCCCAGTATTTTTTTAACAGTGTAATTGGCCTGCTTTCAGGAGTATCATTTAAATCGCCTGCAAGTATAGTTGGATACCTGTTTTCCAGAAAAACGTTGTTAATTTTTTGTGCCTGGTAAATGCGATCGCTGCTTTGCTGCTGGTGTTCAAGATGAGTGCCAATAAACTGAATCGTATCTCCAGAAGGGAGTTCGACCGTTACCTCCAGGGCAGTTCGTGGTTCATTACCCGGTGAGTGGGGCAGGGGAACATTTCGGCTGGCAACAATCGGGTATTTCGAGAGAATACCCTCGCCATATCCGCCACCGTCAAAATCCATGGCTTTCCCGAAAAGCGGGGCCATTTCTGTTCGCATTCCGAGTTCGGTTGCCAGGTCGCAATTCCGGACCCGGTTGGTTTTAAAATCTACTTCCTGTAACGCCACCAAATCAGGATTGACACTTTTTATAACATCTGCAATTTTATCGAGATCGAAATCTCCTTCAGTAGTGGCGCCATGAAGAATATTAAAGGTCAAAACCCTGACAGTAATATTTTCCTGAGATTGAGCTTTGCATTCGAAAAATGACAAAGAAAAAATAAAGACGGCGAGCAATAATGACTTCATTTACAGATTTTTTTGTTTTTCAACACTTAAATTTTTCCGAGCTTGAAACGAATCCACGAAGAAATAAAAAG
>JBMCIT010000025.1:0-11310 GCA_048616715.1 Tangfeifania sp.
AAAATACGGCAATTTTGAATCCTTTTAAAAAATTAGCGGGCGAAACAGTTATTTACGGCATGAGCAGCATTGTTGGCCGTTTTCTGAACTGGTGGCTGATGCCATTGTATGTCAATTTGTTTGCTCCGCAGGAATACGGAATTGTTACCAATTTATACGCCTACGTCGCTTTTTTTCTGGTGTTTTTAACTTACGGAATGGAAACCGGGTTTTTTCGTTTTGCATCCAAAAATTCCAATTCCGAAAAAGTTTATTCCACTGCGCTGGTTTCGCTGTTTTTTTCTTCCTCGCTGTTTTTGGTTCTCATTATACTTTTTAAGAATGAACTGGCAGGGCTGATAAACTATCCCGATCATCCGGAGTACATTTTATGGTTTGGGTTTATTCTTGCTATCGATGCTTTTACCTCCATTCCGTTTGCCCGGCTGAGGCTGAACAACCGGCCGGTAAAATTTGCGGCAATTAAGCTGATTAATATTGGGTTCAACATTGGTTTTAACCTGTTTTTTTTGCTGCTCTGCCCGAAACTTTTGCAAAATAATCCGGATTCAATCGTACGGCTGGTGTATTCGCCCGAAATAGGCGTGGGCTATGTTTTCATTTCAAACCTGCTGGCTTCTGTTATTACTTTGATTTTTCTGCTGCCCGAAATTTTTAAATTTTCTTTTTATTTCGATAAAGTACTTCTACATAAAATGCTGAATTACTCATTTCCTATTCTGATTGTAGGAATGGCCGGAATTCTGATTCAGCAAATCGATAAAATATTGATTCCGTTTCTGATACCCGAGAATGAAAATCCGATGGAACAGCTCGGAATTTACGGGGCAGGGGTGAAGATTGCCGTTTTAATGAACATGTTTATCCAGGCGTTCAGGTATGCTTTCGAACCTTTCTTTTTTTCGCAGGCCGAGAGCAAAGACGATAAAAACATTCATGCCCAAATCATGAAATATTTTGTGATTTTCGGCTTGCTGATTTTCCTTGGAATGATGCTTTACATCGACGTAATAAAACTAATTATTCCGGTGGAATACGAAGAAGGTTTTTCCATTGTGCCGGTTATTATGCTGGCCAACCTGTTTTTCGGTATTTATTTCACGCTATCGTTGTGGTACAAACTCACAGACATGACCCGCTACGGGGCCTATATTTCTGTAACGGGCGCAGTAATTACCATTACACTCAATTTTATTTTAATTCCGGTTTACGGTTATAAAGGATCGGCAGTAACACTTTTAACCGCCTTTTTTGTTATGATGGTGATTTCTTATTTCCTGGGACGGAAATATTACCCAATTCCTTATAACCTGAAACGCATCGGGTTTTATTTTTTGGCGGCAATGATTTTAGTTGGTTTTTCGTTTTATACCAATCAGCAAAAACCGCTTTTTAAGTACCCTGTACATACCTTTTTTCTGTTCATTTTTATTTGGACTGTTTTTAAATTCGAAAAAAAGAGCTTTAAGCGGTTATTTAATCGCAATAAGAAGAAATAAATATCAAAAAGTATTAATTTTGTCACAATGAAAAAGTTAGAGGGAAAAATAATCGCACTGGCCAGCGATCATGCCGGATTTGATAAAAAAGAGGTCATCATTAAGTATTTTCAGGAAAAAGGAATTCAGTACAAAGATTTTGGCTGCTACTCTTCAGAGAGTTGCGATTACCCTGAATTCGCGCATGCAATTGGCAATGCCATTGAAAAAGGGGAATACGAAATTGGTATTACTTTTTGTGGAAGCGGCCAGGGAATCAGCATTGCCGCCAACAAGCATAAAAATGTGCGCTCGGCAATTTGCTGGAATGCCGAAATTGGCGCACTGGCCAAACAGCACAACAATGCCAATATTTGTTCCATTCCGGGCCGTTATGTAACCGAAGAGGAGACAATAGAAATTGTGGAAGCCTATTTAAATGCTGAATTTGAAGGCGGAAGACATGCCCGGAGAGTTGCAAAAATTCCGGTTGACCAATAATGGCAGAATTAAAAAACATATTTCTGAAAGATTCTGAAATTGCTTTCGACCGGAAGCACCGTCGTACCATTGGCTTTAACATGTTGAAGTACAGCCAGTCGGCGCAAAAAGGGAAAGAGCGTTACAAAAATATGGAGTTGGCCAAACAACGGGCTTCCTACATCAAAGCCAAAACCATTGCCAACCTGGCTGATTACCTCGAAGAATTTGAAAGAAATGCTGAAAATAACGGCATTGACATTGTTTGGGCGAGAAATGGCGAAGAAGCCGTTTCTGAAATCCTTGCTATTCTGAAAAAAGAAAATGCACGGTTGCTGGTAAAAAGCAAGTCGATGATTTCGGAGGAAATTGATCTGAATGAGAACCTTGAAAAAGCTGGTGCGGAACCGGTTGAAACTGATTTGGGCGAATTTATTGTTCAGGTGGCCGGCGAAAAACCGTATCACATTTTAACGCCTGCCATGCACAAATCGAAGGAAGATGTGGCAGAGCTTTTTAACGAGAAATTTGATACACCACCGGAATCAACGCCCGAAGAACTTACAAAATTTGTCCGGGAAAAACTTCGCAAAATATTTACGTCGGCCCATGTGGGCATAACCGGCGCCAATTTCCTGGTAGCCGATGTTGGGGGAGTGGCGCTCACCGAAAACGAAGGAAATGCAAGCATGTCAGTTTCATTTCCAAAAATTCACATCGTTATTTCAGGCATCGAAAAAGTAATCCCTTCAGTTAAAGACTTGCCGCTTTTCTGGCCGCTTCTTTCGGCCATGGGAACCGGACAGCAGGTAACGGTATACAATTCGCTGATTACCGGGCCTAAAAAAGGGAATGAAACCAGCGGTCCCGAAAAAATGGTGGTGGTGCTGCTCGATAATAAACGAACCGAAATTGCACAGGAAGAAGAAATTTCACAATCGTTGAAATGTATCAGGTGCGGCGCCTGTTTAAACGCCTGCCCGATTTACAAAAACGTAGGCGGATACACATATAATACCACGTACAGCGGACCAATCGGTTCGGTAATTACGCCTTATTTAAAAGATTTTAAATCTTACGGGCACCTTAGTTTTGCAAGTACTGTTTGCGGGGCCTGCAGCGAAGTGTGCCCGGTAAAAATTCCGTTACACCATCTTTTGCTGCTCAACCGCCAAAAATATGTGGAACAGCAAAACGACAATTTTGCCTGGAAAAACGGCATGAAAGCGTACGCTTATGCTTTCAAAAAACGGAAGAATCTGGATGCTGTAAACGGTTCAATTAAAAATTCAGCGTTAAAACTGAATAAAAATATTCTGGGAAAACAAAAGGAATTTCCCTTATTTGCAAATAAATCATTCAGTAAAATCAGGAAGTTAAATTAAAAAATTGGAGTTATGCTGTCTAATACGTGTAAATACGCTTTGAGGGCCTTGATTTACCTTGGTAAGTTTTCGAAGGAGGACCAAATGATCGGTATCAAAAAAATTTCGGAAGATTTGGGTTTGTCTTCGCCTTTCCTCGGAAAGATTCTGCAAAACCTGGTAAAACAGAAATTGCTGGTTTCAACAAAAGGGCCAAACGGTGGTTTTGCCCTGGCACGACCCGGCGATAAAATTACGCTCTGGGACATTGTGATTAAAGTGGACGGCGAAGAATTCTTCACCAACTGTTTAATCAGTCTGGAGCCGTGCCGAACGCACGATCCTACAAAACCGCTGTGCCCGGTGCATTCGCAGTACGATAAGCTGCGCAAGCAAATTGGCGATTTTTACCAGGATACTACGCTGGAAATTATCAGTAAGGATATCGATAAGTACGAAGATTTGGTAAGGCTTTAAAAGAATTTTTCCCATTTCCGGCCCGAAACAAAAAAGTGGAAAAATACAATGGAAGCAAGGATTCCGGCGGTATTTGCCATGAAGTCGTACAGATTACTGCTCCGTGAACTGGAAATAGTTTGCTGCATTATTTCGAGCACTGCCGCCAAAAAAAGCGAAACGGCCGGTGCGGAGATCCAGGGATTCAGTTTCAGGTTTCTGAACGGCCGGAAAAGCAGCAAACAGAATACAAAAAACAACCCGAAATGGACAATTTTATCGAAGTGGGGAATGTTTAGAAAAGGTTTGGCGGGCAGTTCATTTGCAGGGATAAACAGACCGTAGCAAATTAGCGCCAGCCAGATGATGGGTTTCAGGAAGATTTTCATTAATCGCATAATTTCTTTAAAGGGAGCAAAGTAACAAAAAGTATGGCAGGAATTTACATTCATATCCCGTTTTGCCGGCAAAAATGTTATTACTGCGATTTTTATAAAACCGTAAATAACTCCCTTACATCACAATTCATAAATACCTTAAAAAAGGAAATTCTTCTTCGAAAGGATTTTACTGAAGGCGAAAAAATTGAAACCATCTATTTTGGAGGCGGCACGCCTTCAGTTTTGAAAAAAGAAGAGCTGGAAGAAATTTTGCATTTTTTGAAAAGTGAATTTTCAGTTTTACCTGATGCCGAAATCACATTTGAAGCCAACCCCGATGATTTAACACCCGGCTACCTGAACGCAATTTTTGAAGCCGGAGTTAACCGGCTCAGCATCGGAATTCAGTCGTTTCAGGATAAATACCTGAAAAAAATGAACCGCCGGCATTCAGCCAAACAAGCTGTTTATTCGGTTTTAAATGCGGAGAAAACAGGTTTCCGGAACATCAGTGCCGATCTGATTTACGGACTTCCAAACCTGACAATTAAAGAATGGCGGCAAAGTTTAAATGAAGTTTTTCAACTGCCGGTGAATCATTTGTCGGCCTATCATTTAACTTACCACGAGGGCACACCTTTTTACACCTGGCTGAAAAAGGGCACATTAAAAGAACTTTCGGAGCAGCAAAGCGTGGAGCAGTTTAATGTGCTCATCGACAAATGCCGGGAAGCAGGTTTTGAGCAGTACGAAATTTCCAACTTTGCCCGGAACCAGCACTATTCAAAACACAATACCGCTTACTGGACCGGCGAAACATATCTCGGGTTGGGACCGTCAGCCCATTCATTTAACGGTTTGGTTCGCACCTGGAATGTGGCACATGTGGAAAGCTATATTAAAGCCATTGAAAAAGGCTCATCCTTTTTTCAGCAGGAAGTTTTATCAGAAACCGACCGGTACAACGAATATATTTTGACACACATCCGCACCAAATGGGGCGTTTCAGCAAAATATATCCGGGAAAACTTTGGTGAAGAAAAAGCAAACTTATTCAGTACAGGTGTTGAAAAATATTTGCAGAACGATTTGCTGCAGAAAGATAACGGAAATTTTGTCCTTAAACGCGAAGGATTATTTGTGTCGGACGATATTATGGCAAACCTCATGATTATTTGATTGATAACCTGTTGATTGAAAACCGGTTCGATTTGATAAATAATGTTAATCGGGTGTGTGGTCTCTCCGAAAAACTTTATCTTAGCGGTTCTTTTTTAAAATACAGGATTAAATGCAGGTTAGAATAGTAAATAAATCGGATCATCCGTTACCGGAATACAGTACTGAATTGTCGGCTGGTGTTGATTTACGGGCCTTTTTGGAAGAACCGGTGGTGTTGAAACCACTCGAAAGAAAATTGATCCCAACGGGTTTGTACATTGAGCTGCCAAAAGGTTATGAAGCGCAAGTCAGGCCCCGCAGCGGACTGGCTATTAAAAAAGGAATTACGGTGCTAAATACACCCGGAACTATCGATGCCGATTACCGGGGCGAAATAAGGGTGATTTTGGTTAATCTTTCGCAGGATGATTTTGTTATTGAAAACGGCGAGCGCATTTGCCAGATGGTAATTGCGGCGCATGAACAAGTGGAATGGAATTTGGTGGATGTGCTCAATGAAACGGTGCGGGGCGCAGGTGGTTTCGGACACACCGGGAACAATTAAAAATAAATGACAGCCTGAAAATGAATGCAAATTTGAAATGGTTCGGGAAACAGGTTATAAAGGAGATTAGATAAATGAGAAAGACGATAATAAAATGGGCAATTATAAGCTTGCTGGCCGGAACAATTTTTTCCTGCTCGGGAGTAAAGAAAGTTGCCGAAAGCCAGGAAAAACCCAATGAAGAAGCAACTCAGCAAACTGAAGATTCAGCTATTTCAGAAGAGGATCAGAAAAAGTTTGAATACCTGTTTGTGGAAGGACTCAAGGAAAAAGCCCTGGGAAACATGCAAAAAGCCATCCAGCTTTTTTCAAGCTGCCTTGAAATAGATCCCAATTCATCGGCCTCGATGTACGAACTGGCACAGATTCATACAGCCAACAACGATTTTACAAGTGCTTCGCTTTTGCTTGAAAAGGCAATCAGCATTAGTCCTGAAAATAAGTGGTACAAAATATTGCTCGGCCAGGTTTATCAGCAAACACGGCGGTTTGCCAAAGCAGTCGAAATTTATGATCAACTCCTTCAGGATGAACCTGAGAATTTGGATTTCCTTTACCGGAAAGCCATTCTGCTGTCTAATGCCGGAGAATTTGAGGAAGCCATCAGTACTTATAATAAAATGGAAGAAATTACCGGCGTGAATGAGCAGGTTTCCGTAGCCAAACAACAGCTTTATGTAGAAAATGAGCAGGTAGAAAAAGCATTTGAGGAAATTGAAAAACTGATTGAGTTTAATCCGGAAGAGCCCAGGTATTATGGACTGCTGGCCGATTTGTTCCAAAACCAGGGCGACTCGGTGAATGCCATGAAATACTACAGGAAAATCAAGGAACTCGACCCGAAAAACGGATTTGTGCATTTTTCGCTGGCCAACTATTATTTGCAAAAGGGCGACATCGAAACGTCGTTTGAAGAAACCAAAAAAGGATTTCGGAGCGAAGAGGTTGACATTCAAACCAAAATGCAGTTGTATATGATGTTGACTTCCAATCCTTCGCAATCGAAACTGACTCCAAAACAGGAGGAAGAGCTGGCGGAAATACTTGTGAAGATGCACCCTGAAGAACACCTGGTTTATACCATCCGCGCCGAAACTTTTCTTAAACAGGACAAACTCAAAGAAGCCCGCGATGAGTTGCTGAAAGCGCTGGAAATTGAAAAAAATGATTACATGCTTTGGGAGCGGTTGCTGTTTATCGATAACGACTTGCAGGACTGGGAAGGACTGTACGAACACTCAAAAGAGGCCATGAACCTTTTTCCCAACCAGCCGCAAACCTACTTTTTACATGCCATAGCCTGCGTTCAGCTTGAAAAATTCGAAGAAACTGTTTCTGTTTCCGACGAAGGTTTGATGTATGTGGTCGATAATCCGCAAATGAAAGGACAGTTTATAATGCTCAAAGGTGAAGCACTTTACAATATGGGAGAAATGCGCGAAGCTTTTGAAATGTTTGATGCCTCGGTTGAACTGGATCCCGATAACCACATTGCACTGAATAATTACGCCTACTATCTTTCGCTTGCCGGCGAAAACCTCGATAAAGCCGAACGGATGAGTGGCAAAGTGATTGAAATGTTTCCCGATAACCCTACTTATCTCGATACCCACGCCTGGGTGCTGTTTAAAAAAGGCGATTACTCACTGGCAAAGTTTTACATGGAATCGGCTATAAAAAACGGGGGAGCAGAAAATGGAACCCTGCTCGAGCATTACGGCGATATCCTTATAAAACTCAATAAAGCCGATGAGGCCGTAAAACACTGGAAAAAGGCACGCGAACTGGGAGATGCTTCTGATTTAATTGACCGGAAAATAGAAGAAAAAAGATACATCGAAGAATAGATGAAGCGGGAAAGATTGAACAGGATGAGGAATTTTATTTTTTTGGGGTTTGTTATTGCCGTTGCTTTTTCATCGTGCCGTACCACACGTGATTTAACTGCTGAAAAGGTACGCCCAATCAGTACCGGTAAACTGCTGAAAAAAGTTGAACAAAATACGTTCGATTACGATTACCTGACGATTCGCAGAATTAACTGCCGGTTTTCCGGCAGCGAAAAAAATACCAATTTTAAAATAAGGCTCCAGGCTCAAAAAGATGAGAAAATATTGGTTTCCATCAGCAAAATTAACATTCCTGTTGGGCGGGTGTTGCTCACTCCCGACAGTGTAAAATATGTGAATTACATCGACCGGAACTATTTTGTGGATGACTACACTTATTTGAGCAGTTTTTTAAACATCGACCTCGATTTCGAATCTGTCCAGTCAATTCTTTCCAACAATGCTTTTTCGTACCGGAACGATAACCGCAACAAAGATTTCCGCACTTTTGAAACTTCCGTTGAAGATGGTTTGTATTTGCTGCAATCGGAGAAAGGCCGGAAAATAAAAAAGCTGGAAGGGGCCGGTAACAAACAAAAAATACAACGGCGGCTGCAACGATTTGACGATGAAGCGTTGATATTCCAGAAAATGTATTTCATTCCTGACAATTTTGCCCTCACCATGCTGATTATCGAAGACATTACCAACAGCCGGATGTTGCGCATGAATTTTAGTGATTTTGAAAAAGTAGAAAAACAGGATTACCCGGGTACTATTGAAATGAATGTAATTTCGCCCCGCGAAACCATCAGTTTAAGTGCAAGGATGTACGGTTTTTCCACCGATAAAATTGATAATATCAGTCTGCGGGTTCCGGAAAAATATGAGCAAATCAGGGTAAATTAGTTTTTTAACCAACCCATAGTGCCAGTAATCGACTGCTGTGATCAGGCAAACACCTTAAATATTGGCTACCCTGCGCAAGCTTTGAATATCCAGGAATTTAATTTTACGTCCCTGCAGTTCAATCAGTTTATCCTGTTTAAATTCCGACAGTAACCTGATTACCGATTCGGTGGCTGTACCCACCATATTGGCCAGCTCCTCGCGTGTGAGTGAAATCTGTAAGGTATTCTGATTATCCAAATCGAAGTTTTCTTTCAGAAGAAGCAACACCTCGGCCAGCCGTTCGCGCACTGTTTTTTGGGCAATATCTGTAATGTAGTCGTTGGCTTCACGCAGCTCACGGCAAACAATTTGCAACATGTGGTGCGAAAACTGCCAGTTGTTTTTTATCAGGAAAAGTAACGTCTGGTAAGGAACATGGCACAAAACGGCTTCGTCAATCACTTTTGCCGTGGTGCAGGCCAGTTCCTGGCTCAGCAACGAGCGGTAGGCAATTATTTCACCCTTTTTGGCAAACCGGATGATTTGCTCTTTTCCGTCGATACCGGTTTTGAATATTTTTACAATTCCACGGGTAACGCAAAAGAATCCGGTAAGCCTGCTCCCTTCGCGGTAAATAACTGAGCCTTTTTTGTAAAGCGAACAGGTTTTTTCGTAATTCAGCCGGTTAAATTCGTTTTCGTCTAACTTTTTAAACAACTGAAATCCACTTAAATCAGTTTCTTCTTCCGTAGGCCTCTTCATTGCACTTCTCATTTCCTCAACATTAAGTGATTAAATAATTATCAGGTTTTTTCAAAAAAAGTAAAGATACAATTTCAGCGTATATTTGAAAAACTTATGTAGATATTTAGATGTTGTATGTGTGTAAAATACATATTTTTAAAACACTAAAATAGAGAAGAATGAAACATACTGTTGATATGTCGTGGACCGACAAAGTTGCATTTGAAGCCGATATGGATGGCCATAAAGTAATAATCGACGCCACCGAAGAGGTGGGCGGAAGCGATTTGGGCCCGCGTCCCAAAAAACTGATGCTGGCATCGCTTGCCGGATGCACCGGTATCGATGTGGTTATGATCCTGAAAAAAATGAAAATAGAGCCCGACGCATTTAATGTAATTGTGGAAGGAGATTTAACCGAAGGGCATCCAAAACATTACGATAAAATAAAGGTGATTTACAAGTTTAAAGGCAAAAATCTGCCCAAAGACAAACTGGAAAAAGCGGTGAACCTTTCGCAGGAAAAATATTGCGGCGTAAGTGCCGTTTACCGCAAAGCCATTGAATTAACTTCTGAAATTCAGATAGAAGAATAATTATTTTGATATTGTTTTTTGTAATTGTGAACAATTAATAAGACTAATTTGTCTTTTATTGTTGAAAGATTAAAATATATTTATTAAACAAAAGAGCAGTTATGAAAACAAAAGGAAAATTATTCGGAACAATCACTTTCGCATTCTTTTTTGCCATGGCCGCATTTGCCGGCAATTACGAAATTGACAAAAATAATAGCCAGGTAAAATGGAGCGGTAAAAAAGTGACCGGCGAACATTACGGAACCATCGGGCTTAAAAACGGGACCGTAATGGTGGAAGATGGCAAAATAGCAGGAGGAACATTTGTTATGGACATGAATACTATTGTTAACGAAGACATTAAAAATGAATCGATGAACGGAAGGCTGGTAGGCCACCTGAAATCGGATGACTTCTTTTTGGTTGAAAAATACCCGGACGCCAAACTGGTTTTAAAAGATGTAAAACACAAATCAGGCGACGATTATACATTTACCGGGCATTTAACCATTAAGGAAATTACCCATCCGGTAACATTCAATGCCAAATCGACGGTAGCCGACGGAAAACTGACATCAAAAGGAAAAATTGAAGTGGACCGTACACTTTACGATATTAAATTCCGTTCAGGGAAATTCTTTTCCGATTTGGGCGATAATTTAATTTACGATACTTTCACCCTTGATTTCGATGTGGTTGCATCGCCATCATCCGGGGAACAAATGTCAGGCAATCAGTAAAAAATTTTTCGGTAAATCCAATTGGAAACCCCGGCAAAACCGGGGCTTTTTGTTTAAAATAGAAACTGTTATGAAACATTTAATTCATAAGGCTGCAGAACGCGGTGTTGCAGACCATGGCTGGTTGAAAACTGCCCATTCATTTAGTTTTGCCAATTACTACAACCCTGATAAAGTGCATTTCGGAAAACTCAGGGTGCTGAACGACGATGTTGTAGCGCCCGCAAAAGGTTTTGGAATGCACCCGCACGAAGACATGGAAATCATTACCATTCCGCTTTCAGGCGCACTGAAACACAGCGACAATATAGGAAACGAAGGCGTAATTACCACCGGCGAAGTGCAGGTAATGTCAGCCGGGTCGGGAGTGCTGCACTCCGAATTCAATGCTTCGGATACCGAGCCGGTGAGCCTGTTTCAAATCTGGATTTTTACCGATGAAAAAGGCCATAAACCGCGTTACGACCAGAAAAAGTTCAATCCCGAAAACCGCAAAAACAAATGGCAGTTGCTGGTGTCTCCCGACGGCCAAAACGACTCCCTGTGGATTCATCAGCATGCATTTATTTCTGTCATCGATTTTGAAAAAGAAGGAACAACAACGTATGAAACCAAAGAAGCAGGAACCGGGGTGTATTTTATGC
>JBMCIT010000026.1:0-11151 GCA_048616715.1 Tangfeifania sp.
GGAAAAAGATGATCGCCGTAACCTTTAAAGCGCCATTCGATGTGCAGTTTGAAATCTTTAAACTTTTCTTCCGTCCAAAGGTTTTTATCACCCTTTGCTTCGGAGCGGGCATCGTAATCGATTACGCCATCGATAACCGACCAATGGCCGTTATCGCCCTCGGGTATCACCCAGCCATCGAGGTTTTTACCGTTGAACAGGCTTTTGTAGCCTTCATTTTCGTACAGATTTCCAGTATCCTGTGCTGCTGTGGTTAATAAACCAGGAAGAAAAAAAATGGAAATCGCAGCAATTAAAATTCTTTTCATAATTCTATTTTTTTAAAATTTTTATCGATAAAAATTCTTATTATTCCAGGAACTTTAACTTTCCTGGTCGAAGAAATTTGTTGGACTTTACCCCAAAGGGATTGCTGCGCTGGAAAGTCCAACTCCCCGCTAATAACTGAATCCCAATCGATCCAAACCGTTTTTTACTTCCTCGTTTTTCATGAACAAGTCCCAGAGCAAACCACTTCGATGATTTTCAATCATCACAATTATTGGTCCCTGGTCAATCGACAGGTATTTTTCAGGCCACCAGTCATATTCTTCGCTGAATGCATCATAGAATCCGTAAGGACCCAGCAATTTATCCCCCAAATCCTCGTAAAAATGGCGGGCTACCTTCATTACTTCTTCCGGTGCATAAGGCATGGAAGAAAGCGCGGCAGTGGGTGCAATCACTCCCAAATCGAAAGTCGGGCGGTGTCCGGCATAGCCGTTTTCGAGCGAATTCCCCTCGGGCTTTTCATCAGTTTGGCCCCTGAAATATTGCGGGGCTCCTTTTACCGTGTAACTCGAAGTCAATCCCCAGGCATCTTCGCCATAACCTTCGTAATCATGAGGATTTTCGATACAGTGCTGCCGGTTAATCATGGTGTGTGCCACATTGTTGTCCCAGTAGTTTCCATACCGGTCGGAAAGATTTCGCGGATCGAGGCCGAGGTAGGAATAGTGTGCCCAAAACAGCGGGCCGCCTTTTTCAGGGTCAACCTGGTGTTCCAGGGTCAATGTATAACCATACGTTGTATTGTTCACTTTCATGTCGCCATTGCGTGCCCAACCTTCGTGGTAGGCTTCGGGCTCCATTGGGTGGGTTGGCGAAGAAGCTCCCAGAATGTAAGCAATCAGGCATTCGTTGTAACCTTTTATCTGGTGGTCCATCTTCCATCCGTGATTGGGCGACCAGTGCCAGTACAACACATTTTCGCCCCCTTTCTGGTGCCAGTCCCATTCCACTTCGCGCCAAAGTTGGTCGATTTTTTGTGCCAGTTGCTGCTCTTCCGCGTTTCCGTCGATAAAATACTGCTTCACCGTTAACAGCCCCTGAACAAGGAATGCTGTTTCCACGATATCACCACCATCATCGTATTTTGAAAAAGGTTTCACTTTTCCTGTTTCGCCATTCAGCCAGTGTGGCCAGACTCCGTGAAAACGGTCTGCATCTTCGAGAAAATCAACAATTTTTTGCAGCCGTTCGAAACCTTGCTCACGGGTTATGAATTCGCGTTCAATCCCAACCAGAATAGCCATCAGCCCGAATCCTCCTCCACCTGTGGTTACAATGTTTTTGTCGTCCTGCGGATAAATGCCGTCGACATGAAAACGTTCGCGTGCCAGGCCGGAATTGGGTTCCGCCCCGTCCCAGAAAAACTGAAACGTATAATACTGAATAGAATCGAGAAGTTGATCGTCTGTTAAAACGTCGCCTTTTTCTTTTTCGCCGTTTTTGTTTGATTCATTTCTGCCTGTATTTGTGCAGGCTGCTCCCAGTAAAACCAACAGGGAAAAAAAAAGTACATATTTCATACTATTAAAATTGTTTGTTTTTAAAAGTAAATTCGAAAACTCCTGATTTGTAAGGAGTAAAAAAGGCTGCCCGGAAATCCGGGCAGCCTTAAGCCTAACTAAACTAAACTTGACTTACCCCCTGAAAGGAATAAGTATTTTACATGTCTGCCGACATAATATCCTGAACTTCTTCCTGTGTAAGTGCTTTATTGAAAAAGCGTAATTCATCCATAAAGCTGAGATCGGACAGATGATCCCAATAGCTAAACGTTTCTCCTCCTGCACCGATGGTAATTTCTTCGCAACCGGTCCAGTCAATCATTGCTTCCATGTCGGCAGATCTAACTTCAGTTCCATTAAAGTACAACGAATTTTTAGTTTGCGAGATTGTAATGGCAATGTGTACCCAATCTCCGGCAGTAACATCTAAGAAGCCACCATCGTTCCAGCTTTCTCCGGAACCCGTGCCAACGTTGAGTTTAATTTGCTGGCTTTCGGCCCCGCCTTCGCGGAAAAGGCGGAATCCCTGCTGGCGGTTTTCCGGTTCGGCACCGACACTCAGAATCCCGGCCTTTTCAGGCGTAGCATCCACTTTATACCAGAACGCAGCAGTGAATTCATCGCTTTTCAAATCTTCCATCGGGAAAGTAATATAGGAATCGGTGGCTCCCTGGTATGCATTTCCGCCCAGCACGCCTTCTCCGGCAAAACCCGGATTGCCAACTTCGGTAGCGGTTTGGAAACTTATCATCTCCATGTAATCGCCATCAAAAGGCATATAGAACGTTTCAGCCTCATATTTTGGAGTATAAGGCGAGACCTTTTCAAAATGAACGGTTTCGGTAGTACTTTTGCCTTCCTTGTCGGTGGCGGTAATTTTCAATTCATGCTGTCCGTTGGTCACTTCTTCGTACTCCATTTCATGAACAAACCGGCGATAATCCAGGAATTCATCGAAAACGGCAATTTCATTGCCATTGAGTTCAACTGTTACTGTTCCCAGTTCTATGTCGTCGGTAGCTTCAAATTCGATGGTAATGGGAACAACCGGTTCAGGCACTTTTATCTGATAGCCTTCAGATGGAGAGTCAATTGTTACCACGGGAGCTGATTCATCAGGCCCCGGGTCAACCTGAGAAATAGGATCGATATATCCGTCTTTACAGGCAAAAGTAATTAAAGCCAGTATCCCGGTTATTAATAATATATACTGAATACGTTTCATTTTTATTTTTTTTAGTTTGAACATATTGTTATTGATTAATTCGACAGACCCGGTAAAATATCAACCTGGTTTTGCGGATAAGGCAGGTAGATCAAATCTTCTGAAAAAGTTCGACCTTCGTAACTTAGCTCGTCAAAATTTCCAAGCCTTACCATATCGTAGTAGCGTATTCCCCACTCCATAGCAAGTTCGGCAAATTTTTCGTCCATAACCTGGTCGAGCGTAACGTCGGAAAGCGGGTTCAAACCGGCCCGTTCCCTAACCCTGTTTACGGCCTGATCGGCAGTCAATCCGGAACCCGAGGCGCCTTGTTTAAGGGCTTCTGCATACATCAGCAGAATTTCGGCGTACCTGATAACACGAAAATTGTTGTTTGAACCATAAGCATTTCTTCCCGGTATCAACTGATCGGAAGGTAAATAGTGTTTTCCGCTTGCAAACATGGCACGTGGATAATCATTTACCACATCGCCTGATGGGGTTTCATTTGAAATCCAGTCGGGCAAATCGGCATAATTCGGATCGGATTGAATTTCGGCTATACCACGTGGGGTAAATAAAACGCTGGTTTGTAAGCGAATCTCTTCGCCACGGTCGAGCATAAATTTAATCCATTTCAAACTGGGTTCGTAAAAGCCCCAGCCACCTGCGGCGCCTTCAACCTTAGGTTCGTAAAAAGCCCCCTGTGGTCCAAAAAATGCGTACGTATAACCCTTTCGGTTACCTGAACCCTGTCCAAAGTCGGAATACTGAAGTTCCAAAATATTTTCGTCGCTCAGTTTACCCGGAATTTTAAAAAGGTTATAAAAATCGGCTTCAAGACTGTACTCCCCCGAGTTAATGATTTCTCCTGCTGCAGTGGCAACGGCCTGGTAATTTTCGATTTCCAGGTTTGCCAGCGCCTTAATTGCCAGCGCCGTGTAGCGGGTTACCCCTCCGGGAATATCGGTCCGCTCGCGCGGATGCAAATCCGGGAGATCCGGAATCGCTTCATCCATTTGATCCGAAATGTGTTGCATTACTTCATTTTTGGGAACAACATCAGCAACTAACAAATCGGTCGGTTCGGGGTTGTCAGGAATAAAAATATCGCCAAATACACGCGAAAGCTGTAACATTAAAAAACCCCTGAGCACTTTTACTTCTGCAATGTACTGTTCGGCCAGCGCATCATTCCCGGCAAATTCCTTGTACTTTTCAATTTCCTCCATTGCAGAGTGAAATGTAAAAATATCGCGGTACTGATTTTGCCATACCGAATTATACATCCAGAAATCTTTGTTGTAGTTGAACATATCGGTTTCGGCAAAGTCCTGCTGGTCACCGAGCCCGCCGTGATTTACATCGTCGCCGCGAACAGAAATCAGGGGAAATTCCTCCCAGCCCCGGGTATAAAATGCTTCGTACGCGCCTATAACCGGCAGTATCATATTGTCCGAGTTCGTGTAGTCAACATCTTCCGTAAAAGATGTATTTAATGGCGGTTCATCCAGAACACTTTCGCAGGAAGAAACCAAAACCAGGGCAAAGACTACACTTGTAATTTTTAAACTATTTATTATCGTTTTCATCGTCAATGTCTTTTTTTGATTAAAATTTTACATTTAGTCCAACTGTATAAACCGCCGGTATCGGGTAGGTTTGCCTGTCGATTCCATTCGACACTTCGGGATTAAATCCGTTGTAACTGAACATGGTGAGCGGACGCTCTGCGGTCAATGTTACTTTAAAATCGGGCACTCCCGTTCCAAAAGTATTTTCTCCGTTTACATTATAGGCAAGCTGCACATTCTGAATCCTGAAAAAAGACCCGTCTTCCACCAGATAATCGCTCATTCTTTGATTCCACCCTTTGCGTAATCCTTTGGATGAAGGATACTTACCAGGTTGAATCACGCTCACTACATTATTATCTTCATCCAGTTCAATTTGTGTACGATTGGTCGACAGGTCGGCATCCATATTCAGGTCGGGTGTCCATATAATTTCGCCTCTTCTCCGGTTGAGGATTTTGTTTCCTGACTGACCGAAAACACTTGCCGAAAGTTCCAGATTTCTGTAGCGGATTCCCAGATTTGCACCGTAAGTTAAATCGGGCAGGTAAGAACCGAGTATCACGCGGTCGTCGCCGTCGACAACTCCATTCCCTTCTTCACCTTCGGCCTGTTGATCGACATACCTGAAATCACCAGGTTCCAGATTATTTTCAACTGCAACCGGATCGTTGTTTACTTCGTCCCACGACTGATAAATTCCGTCGGTTTCCCAACCGAAAAAGGCCAGCAACGGTTTTCCAATCATGGTACGCTGCCTGAATTCTGCCTGTCCTCCATCAATATGTTCCTGGCCAAAAAGATCAAGCACTTCATTTTTCAGGGTTGAAATATTGAATCCGATATTGTAGCTGAAGTCGTTGGATACTTTGTTCGACCAGTCCATAACAACTTCGAAACCGGAATTACGGATAACACCCAGACTGCGCCTCACGGTCTGACCCACCAGAGGCACCTGAATCGGAATTACCGCATTTTTTGTATCGCGTGTATAATAATCTGCTTCAACTGAGAGCCTGTTGTCGAATAAATTGGCAGTCAGGCCGAAGTTTAATTCCTCGGTAACCTCCCATTGCAAAAAGGAGAAATTACTGCTGGTTTGCGTTCCGGATACAAGTTCGTCGTCGAGTGCCACAGTAACCACTGAGGTAGTACTTGCCCCGTCGCTGGGAGGAACGCTGTTGTTTCCGAGTTCTCCCCAGCTGGCACGTAATTTAAGGTAATCGATAAAACGGTTGTCCTGCATAAAATCTTCTTCCGAAACAACCCAGCCTGCACCAACTGTGGGGAAATAACCCCAGGTTTCCTGGTACCTGGAAGTTCCGTCGGCACGGAAAGTTCCGTATAGCAGGTAACGGTTCATATAGTCGTAGGATATTCTTCCAAAGTACGACATCCCATAATACCGGGAGGCTCCATCCCCCACCCGATCAATAGGAATTGTTGCCTGGTCGGCCTGGCTGATGTACCAGGATTCTTCAAATTCATAAGGAAAATCCAAACCTGTAGCCGTCAGGTAATCGAAGGCATCATCCCGGTATTCGCTTCCTGCCATTACCGTTAAATTATGCTCGCCAAAACTGTCATTATAGGTTAAAACATTATCCCATATTTGTTTGAACAAGGTACTTCTGGCTTGTGTGACGGAAGCATCCGATTCCTGCCTTTTATAATCGTCTGTAATATAATAAGGCAATCTTACATTTCGGATAATGCTATTTTCATTACTTGAATTATAAGAAGTTTTAAATGTCAGTTTTTCAGGAATGAAATGTAATTCCACGTAGAAATTTGCAAGTGTTCTTCTTTCCTTTGACCGGTCGTTGCTAAAATCCATGCTGGTAAACGGGTTTTGAGAACCGCGGTAACCAAGCTGCTGCGCATCGCTGTAATTTACGGGCCATGCATTGGTATTCAGCGGGTCGAGAACGGGCATTACAGGCACCGCCCAGTAAGCCCGGCTCCAGGCAGAGTTATCGGGCGAATACCTTAAAGCATTGCTGAATATCACATTTCCGCCAATTGACATCCAGTCGGTAGCATCGTAATCAATTTTTGAACGAAGGTTGAACCGTTCGTATTCATTTTTCATATCCAGAATACCTTCTTCTGAAAAATAGTTTGCCCCGATGGAATAAGCGGCTGATTCGCCGCCGCCGGCAACATTAATGCTGTGATTCTGTTTGTTCCCCAATCTCAGTATTTCGTCGTACCAGTCGGTATTTACATCCGGCACATTGGGATTAATGCGGCTTCTTCCGTAGCGTTGCATGGCGTTCTGAATGTAGGAAACATCCGGGCCGGAACCCGATTCCCTGGCCATTGCTGTAAACTGTTCCGAATTCGACATTTTTACCATATTCTGGGCAACCTGAACGCCGTAATAACCATCGTAAGTTATTTGCGCAGGCTGGTTCTTTCTGCCGGATTTGGTTTCAATAATGATAACGCCGTTGGCTGCCTCCACTCCATAAATAGCTGATGCCGAGGCATCTTTAAGAACCGATATGGATTCAATGTCGGTAGGGTTCAAAAAGCCAATGCCATCAACGAACATTCCGTCGACAATGTAGAGCGGGTCGGAATCTCCAATTCCGGGATAAGAGCCAATACCTCTAATCCGGATGGTTGGCGAACCGCCCGGCGCACCGGAGCTTACTACCTGCATCCCGGCCACTCTGCCCTGAAGCGACTGCATGGCATCTGATGCGGGCGATCGCACAATATCTTCTGCTTTTATTGTGGAGATGGATGAAGTAAGGTCTTTTACCATAATCTCACCATAACCCACAACCACAACTTCTTCGAGGCCCACAACGTCTTCCTGCAACTGTACATCAATGGATGTCTGTCCGTCTACCGGTATTTCCTGTGTAACGAATCCGATAAAGCTGAAAACCAGAGTTGCCTCTTCCGACACCTCAAGGGAATAGTTTCCTTCAAAATCGGTAACTGTACCGTTTTGTGTCCCTTTTTCCAGAATGGTAACTCCCGGCAAACCTTGTTGGGTATCGTCTGTCACCTGCCCGGTAACCACCACCTGTTCTTGTGCAAAAAGCATGGTAACCGGTATAAAGAGAAAGATAAAAATTGTTAATCGTTTCATAGTTCTTATTTTTTTTCAGTTATTCCCCAAATTTCTCTTATATTGGCATCCTAAAGAAAAGAACTACCTCACTTCTGCTTCTCAGTAGCTGGTAAAACCCTTCCGGCACCTCATATTTCACTCACACTTTCCATACCGGCAAATGTAATAAACAGTAGTTGTGTAACATACAAAACAACTGAATGTTAAAATATGTTGATGAAAAAAGGTAGTTATCATTTTAAACCTTGTACCCAGGGCCAAAAAAACTACAAAAAACCCATTACCTTTGAATAAAAAACAAGAGCAGAAAGTATTTACTAAAGATGAAAAGATTGCAATCCATACCGTTTTTAATTACGTTCTTTATTTTTCTCCCGGTATTTGCACTTTGTGGCTTGCCGTTAGAAGAGAACATAAAAAATTTCAGCAAAAAAGAATACATGGCAGCCAACCAGAACTGGTCGGTCGATGCCAGCCCAAACGGGTTCATGTATTTCGCCAACCATGCCGGCCTGCTCGAGTTTGACGGCACAAGCTGGAACCTTTACCGTTTACCAAACAACACCATTTTGCGCTCGGTTAAAGTGCTCAACGACAGTATAATTTTTACCGGGGGCTATCGCGAAATAGGATTCTGGAAAACGGATGCAAGCGGGAAACTTCAGTACTTCTCACTAAACGGACTGGCTGGCAAGCACCTGGGCAATAACGATGAATTCTGGAATATCAGCTTTTTAAACGATGCGGTTTATTTTCACTCGTTCACCAAAATATTGAAGTATGATAATAAAAAAATTACCCCACTTGAGCTGCCCGGTTTTGTAAATACCATGAACCGGGTAGGCGACGATATTTTAATTGCGGTAAAAAACAAAGGTATTTTCAGGGTTTCGGGTGGAAAAACCGAACCGGTAGTTTCCGATCCGCAACTCGATAATTCCATCATTCGGTTTATCCTTCCTTTTAAAAACAACCAAATACTGGCTGGCACATCATCCGAAGGAATCTTTTTGTTTGACGGGCAGCAGGTGAAAGAATGGAATAAACCGTGGGGCGATTACTTCAGAAGAAATGAGGTGAACCGCGGACACATCAACAAAAAAGGGCAAATAATTATCGGGACTATAATCGACGGTGCGGTCCTGTTCGATCAGGACGGGAAAAAAATCTCGGCCTACAACACTTCAATCGGTTTTCAGAACAACACCATTTTGGGCATTGCATCCGATATTTACGGCAACGACTGGTTTGCCCTCGACAGCGGGATTGATTATATCTCTAACGAAACAGGAAGCGGAATTGAATATGAATCCATCCCGGGAATTGGCAGTATTTACGATGTGGCTGTTTTCGAAGATAAAATTTATTTGGGAACCAACCAGGGGCTGTATTTTAAAGATTTACAGGATAACAGTGCAAATTACCGCCTTGCCGCGGAAACAAGCGGACAGGTTTGGGATATTACAGAAACCGACAATCATTTATTTGTAGGTTTTAACCAAGGTGTGCTGGGCATTAAAAACAACGAAATCAGTATAATTTCCAACCAGACGGGTGGATTTTCAATTACAGAAGACCCAGTTATCCCGGGACGATTAATTGAATCGACTTACTCAAGCCTGGTGATTTTTGACAAGATCAATTCCGAATACAGGCAAACCGGCATCATCAAAGGTTTTGTTGATCTTATTCGTTACATTGAATTTGACCACCGTGGAAACCTGTGGGCCAGCCACATGCGCCGCGGAGTTTACAAGCTTCAGTTAAATACTGCACGCGACAGCGTGGTTGACTTAGAATATTTTGGTGAAAATTCTGTTTTTGAAAAAGACCATTCCATCCATGTTTTCCAGGTGGAAAACCGCATTGTTTTCACAACCGAACAACAACTATTTACCTATGACGATATAAATGACGCCATTATACCATACACCTCACTAAATGAGCAACTGGGTGAATTTGCCGCAGCACACCGGATAGTTCAGGCGCCCGATCATCATTACTGGTTTATCACAAAAGAAAAAACCGGTTTATTTTTCATTAGGGGGAACGAGGCCAGGCTAATAAAATCCATCCCCAAACAGGTTTTTGCACCTAATGAAATGATTGACGGTTTTGAAAACATCACGCCACTTACGGCCACCAGGGCAATAATTTGTTTTGAAAACTGCATCGCCTGGTTCGATTCATCCGAAACCGATTCGTTGACCGGTATTAAAAATTATGCCCCCAGGTTAAGGGAAATTACCCTGACCGACAACCAGGGAAACCAGCGAACAGAAAGTTTACAAAACGACAAGCTGGAAGCTAAATTCAAATTTAACAATATTCAGGTCAGGTATGCTTTTCCGCACTTTACACACCGCTCCATCCGCTATCAGTCATTTTTAAAAGGGATTGACCAAACCTGGTCAGAAAAAAAAGAAATTCCGGTTTTTAGTTTCGACAGGCTGCCTGCCGGAGAGTATGAATTAATGGTGAAAGCCGTTGACTCGTGGGAAAATGAAAGCATGCAGCATAGCATGAACATTGAGATATTACCTCCCTGGTATAGAAGCAACTACGCAAGAGCAGGTTATATTCTGGCTTTCTTTTTACTGGTACTTGTTTTACAAGTTTGGGGAATCAGGCGAACCCGAATAAAAGAGCGTCGGCGACTCGAAAAAAGAGAACAGGAGTTAATTAAACTCCGTAATGAAAAGCTGCGCAACGAGGTGGAACACAAAAGCAAAGAACTGGCCAATTCAACAATGGCCATGGTGAAAAAAAACGAGTTCCTGCTCAAATTAAAAGAAACAGTTACCAATCAAAAAGAGCAGTTGGGAACAAGATACCCCGATAAGTATTATTTACACCTGATAAAAAAAATTGACGACAACATTTCGAGTAACGAGGACTGGCATCTTTTTGAGATTAATTTTGAACGGGCACATGAACAGTTCCTCAATAAAATGAAGGGGCAATTTCCTGATCTAACCCCCAAAGATTTACGTTTAAGCGCCTTTTTAAGAATGAACCTTTCATCGAAAGAAATTGCGCCGTTGCTGGGCATTTCAGTAAGAAGTGTGGAAAACCACCGCTACCGGCTGCGGAAAAAAATGGGCCTCGAACATGATGACAGCCTGATAGATATGATATTAAAACTATAGTTTCTCAATTCAGCGAATAATTGTATAACCTCCCACCTTCACTCCCCACAATGAGGTTTAAACCGGTGTCGTTATCAGAAAGTTTTCCGATGCTAAATTCAGTGTTGCCCTGAAGCGGAAAACCTTCGTGCAATTTTCCTCCGGGGTTGAACAGGTATATCCGGTTGTCCTTTTCATCCACAATGCCCACCTTTTTTAAATCGGCTGCAAAAGTATAAATGTGGGGCGGGTGCTTCGGTGGATTATCCAGTTTTTTTGAGAACATTTTTTTTCCGTTTTCCTTCAAAACGGTTACCTCATCGCC
>JBMCIT010000027.1:0-11146 GCA_048616715.1 Tangfeifania sp.
CCGTAAAAGCAACCACTTCGTAATCGGTATTGTTTCTGAAAAAAGTGTTGAAGTTGTGGAAGTCGCGGCCGCCGGCCCCCATTAGAATTACTCGTTGTTTAGCCATAAGTTTTTTGTTTTTATGCCCTGAAAATTAATTTTTAAAAGGTGGAAAAAACAGGATAAATCTCAGCCTTTCCATAAACATGCAACCTCGCCGAGGTCGCACCGTGAGAAAGATTCTCCATGAACAACCGTGAACGTGCCAAAAACATTTATTTTAAATCAACGTTATTCACAAAAACAAACTGAATGAATTATCTCGCGCATTTATACTTATCGGGCAACGATAAAAAAGTGATCACCGGGAACTTTATCGGCGATTATGTAAAAGGAAAAAATTACCTCAACTATCCCGGAAAAATCCGCGAGGGCATTGTGTTGCACCGCCAGATTGATTCTTTCACCGATGCCCACCCCTGTTTCCGGGAAGTAAAAGCACTGCTGCGCCCCGATTTCGGATTGTTTTCAGGAATCATAACCGATCTTTTATACGATCATTTGCTGGCAGCCAACTGGCAGTCGTTTGCGGATGGCACCCTCAGGGAATTCACAAATAAGATGCATGACGTCCTTTTGGCGCATTTCACTTACCTTCCGCAACGTGTGCAGGGATTTTTGCCTTTGCTCATTAAAAACCGGCGGCTGGAATCTTACGCAAGCCACGAAGGAATGCGCCATACACTTGAAACGATGAGCCGCTATACTTCGTTGCCTGCCCACGCTCCCGCGGCTATGGACATTCTGGAAGAAAACCGTGATTTTCTTCTGCAAAACTTCAACTCTTTTATATCGGAAATAATTGTTTTTGTGAAAGATGAGTTTGGGGTGGAAATAAAAAGGCCCGGTATAAAAACCAGGCCATGAACTTTATGCAAGCATTTCGTAATATTCTTCTTCAAAGAAAAACTGTGAATCGCCAAAAGCAGGTTCCAGGTCGTCAATCCAGATGGCGTCGGGATTGTATTTGGCAAAAAACGGCTGCCCCACCCATGACGGGTCCCTTCCCTGAAGGAAGTTGAGCACAAATACCTTTTCGCCTTTAATTTCCGAAACACCAACTACCTGCACTTTGCCCGGTGTACACGACATGCTCGGACCTTTCACGGTGCGGCAAATTCCGCTCACCTGGTTGTAGGCATTTCTGAAAATCTGCCACGACTGGTTAAGGGTTACGGCAAAGTAATCCTGTGCACCGGTATCGCGTGGAATAAACATGTAATACGGAATGATTCCCATGTTCACCTGTTCTTTCCAGTTTTCGGCCCAGATATCGGCATGGGCGTTTATATTTTTCAGAATCGGAGACTGCGAACGGATTTGTACGCCTGCCGAAATCAGTCGCTGTACGGCCTCTTTCACCGCCGGGGTTTTTAGCTCGTCGGGATGATTGAAATGCGCCATCAATGCAATGTTAATCCCCTTGCTTTTCATCTTTTTAAACAAACGGATAAGATCATCCGCATCTTCGTCGGCAGTAAAACGGTAAGGCCAGTAAGCCAGCGCTTTTGTTCCTATGCGTATATTTTTCAGATTGGGAAGATCGGCATCGGCAAGTGCATTGAAATAGGCCTCAAAAAATTTGGTTTTCATCACTGCCGGGTCGCCGCCGGTAAAAAGTACATCGGTAATGTGCGGATTGGCTTTCAGGTAATTTACCATGGTATCGGCTTCTTTCATGGCAAACTTAAACTCGTTGAGCGCAAACTGCGGCCAGCGGAAACAAAAAGTACAATAGGCATGGCAGGTCTGTCCCTGGGTAGGAAAAAACAGCATTATTTCGCGGTATTTATGCTGAATACCGTTCAGCTTCCTGCCGTCAAAAACGGGAACATTGCTTTCCTGCCCTGCAGGATTCGGATTTAATTTGAGCCGGATTTTTTTGACTTCGCCCTGAACCTCTTTCTTTGGTGCACCGCTTTTCAAAAGGGTGGCAATTTTGTTGAAATCTGCTTCACCGAGCATCTCCCTCTGCGGAAAATTCAGGATAAAAAACGGATCTTTTTCAAAGTTATCCCAATCTATCAGTTCATCTACAACATAATTATTTGTTTTAAAGGGCAATACCGTGCCAACAACCTCAATATCGAATTTCTGTTCCTCAGTCAAATTTTCCAGTTGTGGTATTTGCCTGAAATTGTGTAAGGAGAAAGATCTGTATTTCATCATAAGCCAAAAATTTATAAAGAACTTTTTTATTATTAAATGAATGCCGCTAATCTTGCAAAAAAAACAGCAAAAAAATGCTTTTTCCAAAAGCCCCGCGAAAATACAAAAACCGGGAGTTATTCGGAAATTAAAAAGCATGAAGTTTGTCAGGGTTCACTGTCCGGAAAGATGATCGAGCCGGCTGGCATCGAGCCGGATAAAGATGAACAGCAAAATGGTAAAGGCCCATAGCGAAGAGCCTCCGTAACTTATAAACGGCAGCGGAATACCGATAACCGGCATAAACCCGATGGTCATTCCGATGTTCACCATAAAATGGAAAAAGATAATGGAAGCCACCGAATAGCCATATATACGGGAGAAACCTGACCGTTGCCGCTCGGCCAAAATCACCAGCCGCGACAGTAAAACCATAAAAAGAATTACCGTCAGAAACGTGCCGGCAAACCCCCACTCCTCGCCAATGGTACAAAAAATAAAATCGGTACTTTGCTCGGGCACAAAATTAAATTTGGTTTGTGTACCGTTTAAAAAACCTTTCCCCCATAAACCACCCGAACCAATTGCAATTTTACTCTGGTTCACGTTGTAGCCAGCTCCCTGCGGATCGGATTCGATGCCCAGCAATTCATTAATCCGGGCCTGCTGGTAAGGCTCCAGTACATTATCGAAGGTATAATTCACCGATACAGAAAACAATACTGAGCCGCTAAAAACAAGTGCCACCAGTGCATAATTCTTATATCTTTTACTCAAACTGTACACCAAAACAATTATACCACCGAGAATTGAAGAACCTGCAATAACCAGTGTAAGGTCAAAACCATTTCCCGTAAAAAAATTCACTGAATAAACAGTAATGAAACTAAGCAAAAGAATTGCCACAACAATGATAAACTGTTTCAAAGCCGTATTAAGCGCCAGGAAAACAATAAGTGCCGCCCCGATGAGCAGGGCATAAAACACTGGCCCTGCCAACACCATCGAAAGCACGAAAAGTAAGGCGATCAACAGTCCGAAAAACAGGACCACCCCCGATAATCCTTCGCGGTACAATACTAAAACAAAAGCAAAATAAACCAGTGCCGAGCCGGTGTCGTTCTGCAAGAGAATGAGCACTGCCGGCAAAAAAATGATAACTGCAATTACCAGCAGCGTTTTAAAACGTTGAAGCTTAAACCCGAATGAACTCATATATTTTGCCAGTGCCAAAGCAGTAGCAAATTTCCCGAATTCTGCAGGCTGAATGCTTAACCCGCCAATGGTAAACCATGATTTTGAGGCATTTATTTCAGTTCCGAAAAACAACACAAGAATTAGTAACGAAATAACCACCGCATAAATGATGTAGGAAAAGAATATATAAAAATTGGTTTCGATAAACAAGATCAGAAAGGCCAGGGCGATTGCAGCCCCAATCCAGATCAACTGTTTACCGTAGCGCTGGGAAACATCCAAAATACTCTGGTGTTCGGCGTCATACACCGAAGCATAAATATTTATCCATCCCACGAGCACCAACACCAGGTAGATGAGGATAGTAAACCAGTCGATATTTGCCCAAACACTGTTTCTTCTCGGCATATTATTCTGTTTGAGATTGGGTTAATAAATTGGCCTCCAACATGCGCTTTTCCACCCACTCTTTTTGTTTGGAAATGGTTCCGGTTAAATATTTTTCGACCAATAAACTGGCAATGGGTGCTGCCCAAACAGCCCCGTAGCCGGCATTCTCCACATATACCGAAATGGCAATCTGCGGATTATCTACGGGCGCAAAAGCCATAAAAATGGAGTGATCTTCGCCATGTGGATTTTCTGCCGTTCCGGTTTTGCCAGCCATTGTCACATTCGGGATTTTCATAAAGGCCGATGCATTGGTTTTTTCCACTACTTGCTGCATCCCTTTAATCACCGGTTCAAAATGTTCTTTTGCAACAGGTACTTCCCTTTTTTCTATTAACCGTGAAGCCAGTTCCCCCCCTTCGATATCTTTTACCACATGCGGAATGTAATAATGCCCGCGGTTTGCAAGTATAGCAGAGAAATTAGCCAGTTGAAGCGGAGTAACCCCCAGTTCACCCTGCCCGATAGAGAGTGAACGGACAGTCATTGCATTCCAGCGGCCTTCTCCGTAATAACGGTTGAAGAAAGCCTCCTCCGGGACATTTCCTTTCAGCTCAACCGGAAGATCAATGCCCAGTTTTTTGCCCATGCCAAAACTCAGCACATACTCGTGCCATTTATTGAATCCTTCGGCCGAAGTTTTTTCACTGGAAATAATTGACCGGAAAGTGTTCCACAAAAATGGATTGCACGATTCGCGCATAGCATCCACCACATCGAGCGGTGATTCGTGGTAGTGCGTACAGCGAATGGGCAGGGAGGCAGTTCCGCTGCAGGAAAAATGAGTTTGTGCAGTGATTGTTTTTTCTTCCAGGGCAACCAATGCATTCAGCGCTTTAAAAGTTGAACCGGGAGGATACGATGCCATAAGGGCGCGGTTGAAAAGTGGCTGAAGTGTATCAGCCAATAAGGTGGAGAAATTTTCACTTCTCACCCTTCCCACCAGCAATCCCGGATGATAGCCCGGCGCACTTGCCATTGCAAGAATTTCACCGGTGGAGGGTTCGATAGCAACTACACTGCCTTTTTTATTTTCGAGCAGTTTTTCGGCATACATCTGCAATTCAATATCTATGGAGGTTATAATATTTTTACCGGTCTGCGCCGGCATGTCCTGGCTGCCTTCCAGAAAACTTCCCTGAATACGGTTGTGCACATCCACCAGGTATTTTTTAATCCCCTTGGTCCCACGCAGCCAGTCTTCATAAGCCCTCTCAATACCGCTCTGACCAATGTAGTCGCCCATGCTGTAATAACTGTCCTTTCCAATATCGGCCCGGGTAACCTCTCCCACATAACCGAGCAAATGTGCTGCCGAAGGATAAGTATACTCACGAAGTGTTCTCGACTGGGTATGAAACCCCCTGAACTTATAAATGCGTTCCTGCAATACAGCATACTTCTCGGGAGGGATCTGCTTAACAATAATAGAGGGTTTAAATTGCGAATATTCCTTTGCTTCATTTATGCGGATTTCCAAATCCTCAGGGGTCAACTCCAGTAAATCGCAAAGTAAAAGTGTATCGAATTCCTGAACCTCACGCGGGGTAATCAGCAAATCGTAGGCAGCTTTGTTGTGAACGAGCAATTCGCCGTTTCGGTCGTAAATCAATCCGCGGCCGGGGTATTGCACCACATGACGCAATACATTGTTGGTTGCATATTCCTTGTAGGCAGGATCAAGTACCTGCAACCTGAAAAGCCGTATTCCGTATATGAAACCCGTAATAATAAATATGGCTATAACTACAAAACTCCTCTTCGAAAAACTATTCACTCGCCACTACTCCCTAAACATTAAAAATTGACTTAAAACTATAATAAAAATTGAAAATAACGAACTTAAAACGATCCGGTACAGTGTACCCGGAAAATTAGAAAAAGTATAGACTTCCAAAAAAAACAACACAAAATGATGACAAAAGACCATAATAACTGTATAATACAGGAACCAGGAAAAGGTATTTTGTTTCAAGCCGGGATAATTATTTAATTCGTCTTCCCGGCCCGAAATGCCCCTCAACACAAAAGGGCGCAAATATGCCACAAAAACAGTAGCTGCCGTGTGCAACCCCAGGCTGTTGGAAAATATATCGATAACAATCCCAATCAGAAAACCCGAAAACAAGATTCCGTAACGCGGTGTGCTCAGCGGAAGTAACATCACAAATAAGATATATATGTATGGATTAATGAATCCGCTGAATTGTACCTGGTTCAGGATCAATACCTGAATCAACACCAGTACAGCAAATATTACAGCATATTTAATTAACCAACGGATCATTCGTAATAATATTTTCCAGCTCTTCTATTTCAGGTTTATCCTGATTTTCGATAACCTCAACATAAGACAGGTTTTTGAAATCAGTAGAAAGTTTCACTTTAATACTGTAATAATTTTCACCGGGGGGCCGGTTAATTTCCTGAATTGTTCCAATCATAATACCTTCAGGAAAAATAGAGGAATAACCGCTGGTAACAATCGAATCGCCCGGTAAAATGTCAACATGCAGCGGTATCTCAGTCAAATCGGCCAGTGTGTAATCCAATCCTCTCCAGATGAGCGAACCAAAATAACCGTTCTTTTTTACTTTGGCCGAAATGCTCCACCGGCTGTTCAATACCGACAATCCCACAGCATACGAATCCGATACCTGTACAACCACCCCTGCAATTCCTTCGGTTGAAATAACACCCTGGTCGGGTTTAATTCCATCTTTGCGGCCTTTGTTTAATGTAAAATGATTAAATGGCCGGTTTACCGAGTTGTTGATAACACGTGCAGGAACAATCCTGTATAATGTATCTGGTCCTGCCTGCTGATTTTTCAAAGAATCATCACCGATAACAAGGTCAGTCTGATTTTCAAGTAAAGCCCGCAGCTCGGCATTTTCTTCTGCAAGGTTTTTATTGATCTGGGTCAGGTGAAGGTACTGCACCACCGAATTGTAGGCCTGGTAAATATTGCCGGTAATACGGTTCGATGAATTCAGGTATTTTGAACGCTGATAACTGTTGTAGGTAAACAGCAGTGTCAGTGCCACGCCTTCGAGGAGAAGAAAAAGCACAAATGCATAGTTCTTCAATAAATACCTGAGCAGAATTCTCATAAACGTTTGTTACCTGAGAAGGAATGAAAAATTATCCACATTTTTCAGTGCGATTCCGGTTCCACGCACCACCGCCCTGAGCGGGTCTTCGGCCACATGAAACGGAATGCCAATTTTATCACTCAATCGTTTATCCAGTCCTTTTAACAAAGCGCCTCCACCGGCCAGCCAGATTCCTTTAGCTACAATGTCGGCATAAAGTTCGGGCGGGGTTTGTTCCAGTGCGCTCAGTACAGCCGTTTCAATTTTAGAAATCGACTTTTCGAGGCAGTGGGCGATTTCCTGGTAGGAAACCGGTACTTCAATCGGAAGTGCAGTCATCTGGTTCGGTCCCTGTACAATGTAATCAGGTGGTGGATCTTTTAACTGCGACAAGGCAGAACCCACGTGTATTTTAATTTCTTCGGCTGTGCGTTCGCCAATTTTTATATTGTGCTGGTGGCGCATGTACTCCATGATATCGGACGTGAGATCGTCGCCGGCAATACGGATGGATTTATTGGTAACAATTCCGCCGAGCGAAATCACTGCAATTTCAGTGGTTCCACCGCCAATATCAACCACCATATTTCCTTCAGGCGCTTCCACGTCGAGGCCAATTCCAATGGCTGCAGCAAGTGGTTCATACAACATGTAAACCTCGCGTCCACCGGCATGCTCTGCCGAGTCGCGCACCGCACGTACTTCCACTTCGGTACTTCCCGACGGAATGCAAACTACCATTTTAAGCGCCGGAGAAAACATCCGGGATTTGGGATTGATCATCTTAATCATTCCCCGAATCATCTGTTCGGCCGCATTAAAATCGGCAATAACGCCGTCGCGCAGTGGGCGGATTGTTTTCAGGTTGGCGTGGGTTTTCCCCTGCATCTGCCTGGCTTTTTCGCCAATGGCTACCATTTTTTCGGTTTTTAAATCGATTGCTACAATCGATGGTTCATCCACAACAATTTTATCGTTATGAATGATTATTGTGTTGGCCGTTCCAAGGTCAATGGCAATTTCCTGTGTTAAAAAAGAAAATAATCCCATGTTCTTTCAATCGTTATAATATCAATGTTTAAAATGCCGCCTTCGGGTAAATACCATGGCGATACCGAACTCGTTACAGGCATCGATAACTTCCTGATCGCGGATGCTTCCGCCGGGCTGAACAATGTATTTCACACTATATTCATTGGCCGCTTCAATGCTGTCGCGAAACGGAAAAAATGCATCGGATATCAGCACTGAATTTTTAATGTCCACATCTGCTTTCATTCCAAAACGGGGCATGGTTAAATGCCGCAGGCTGTCGAGCCGGTTGGGTTGCCCCATGCCTGCACCAGTCAGCCAAAACGAACCGTTTTCTTTTTCGGTAACAATGGCAATGGCATTGCTTTTGAGATGTTTGCAGGCCACTGTTCCAAATTTTGCGAGGTTTATTTTTGCCTTGTCGAATTTTTTCTTTGTAATGTTTTCAAAGTTGATGTCAACTCCTTCATCTTCATCCTGAACCAACATTCCTCCGCTGATAGAACGGAAGAGTTTTTCATTTGTTGTTTCAGGCTTTATCGGGGCCACCAGCAACCGAAGGTTTTTCTTTTTGCTGAAAACTTCCAGCGCTTCTTCCGTAAATTCAGGGGCAATAACAATTTCCACGAATTTCTTTCCAAACCATTCAGCCACCTCTTTGGTCACCGTACCGGTAAAACAGATGATGCTTCCGAAAGCGCTGATGGGATCGCCGGCCCATGCCAGGTCAAGTGATTCGATAATATTGCCGGTTACTGCCAGTCCGCACGGATTGAGGTGTTTCACAACTGCAACAGCTACTTTATTCTCCAAATGTGTAACTGAATGAAACGCATCGCTGGCTGCTTTCCAGGCGGCATCGGCATCGAGCATATTGTTGTACGAAAGCGCTTTCCCCTGCAACACTTCCGCACCGGCCAGAGAGATTTCACCCGGTGTATTTTTGAATTTGTAGAATGTGGCTTTCTGATGGGGATTTTCGCCGTAGCGAAGAACTTTTCCATCGTTCAGGCTGATTCGTTCCGCAGCATTTTCTTCGTTATTGTTGAAATAACTGAAAATTGCGGCATCGTAATGCGATGAAACTGCAAATGCTTTCCCGGCAAACCATTTCCGGTCTTCCACCGAAAATTCACCGGCTTTTTCATTCAGTAATTCTTCCAAACGACTGTATTCATTTTGGGAGGGGACAATTACCACATCTTTGAAATTTTTGGCTGCCGCCCGGATGAGCGAAATACCTCCGATATCGATTTTCTCAATAATGTCCTGCTCACCTGCACCGGAGGCAACTGTATCTTCAAACGGGTAAAGATCGACAATTACCAGGTCGATTTCAGGAATTTCAAATTCGGTTAACTGGCTGACATCTCCCTGGTTATCACGACGCGACAAAATGCCTCCAAAAATTTTTGGATGCAATGTTTTTACACGGCCTCCCAAAATGGAAGGATAACCTGTAAGACTTTCCACAGAAGTCACTTCAACTCCGAGCGATTCGATGAAACTTTTTGTTCCGCCGGTACTGATTATTTTTACATTTAATTCATTCAATTTACGGATGATCCCATCGAGGTTTTCTTTGTGATAAACCGAAATAAGGGCGGTCTTAATTTTTTTATTATCAGCCATTTATTCCATTTTTGAAATTCGTTTGCAAAGATAGAAAAATCAATCTGAATCCTATTATAAAACAGTAAGTTTCTATAACGTTTCAAATCAGATGTGTAATCATTAAGAAAAATTAACACTAATTACTCAGATTTTAGTTTGGCAGATTTCGGGAAACCAGTCGTAAAATTAAAGCATGAAATTATTTTCCGGCTGAACTGAAACGAGTGAAAATTTCACCTAAAAACCGGTTAAAAAATGCTGTTGGCACGCCTTATTTTCGAAAGTTTCTCATTTGCCTTTAATTCCCTAAGGGCAAACAAACTGCGAACTTTTTTGTCGCTGCTGGGAATTACCATTGGTATTTTTGCCATCATTTCGGTTTTTACGGTCATCGATTCGCTCGAACGTTACATTCGCGACAGCCTGAACTCGCTGGGCAGCAACATGGTTTATGTTCAAAAATGGCCGTGGGCCCCGCCCGAAGGTGAAATGGAATACCCGTGGTGGAAATATTTGAACCGCCCCGTTCCGGAAGTGGGGGAAACCGAACAAATTATGCGCCGGACCTCGACTGTTAAAAATGCCGTTTATTTCTTCGGGTTTTCGCGTACAGCAGAATTTGGCAGCAACCAGATTGACAATGCTACAGTGCTTGCCAGCACCTATGAATTGCTCGATGCCTGGAACCTGGAAATCAGGCAGGGCCGTTATTTTACTGAAGCAGAAATGCAATCGGGCGCACCACTAACAATTATTGGCGCCGAAATTGCCAGCCAGCTTTTCGAAAACATGAATCCGGTAGGTAAAACACTCAAAATCCAGGGATTTAAATTTCAAATAATCGGGGTGTACGAAAAAATGGGCGAAGACATGTTTGGCACCAGCATGGATAAATACATTCATATTCCTGCCACCAAATCGTTTTACATGATTGACGTGCGTAACCGCGACCGTGGCCAGGCAATTGTGGTAAAAGCAAAACCCAACATCGGGCAGGATGAGTTTATGGCCGAACTGGAAGGTGTAATGCGTACCATCAGACGATTAAAACCGATGGAAGAAAACGATTTTGCTTTGAATGAAGTTAGCATCATTTCGAATCAGTTCGACCAGTTTTTTACGGTTTTTAACCTGGCAGGCTGGATAATTGGCGGATTTTCAATTATTGTGGGTGGTTTCGGCATCGCCAACATCATGTTTGTATCGGTAAAAGAACGCACCCGGATCATCGGCATCCAGAAATCAATTGGCGCCAAACGTTATTTTATTCTGTTGGAATTTATTTTTGAGGCGGTTGTATTGTCGGTAATTGGCGGAGTCGTAGGATTGATTCTCATTTTTATAGGAACGCAAATTGTCACTTACACTACTGAATTTACAATCCTGCTCACACCCGGAAACATTGTTACGGGCCTGCTCATTTCGAGTTTCATTGGTTTTATTGCCGGATTGATGCCCGCACGAGCTGCATCGATACTGAATCCGGTGGAAGCGATGAATACGGTTTAATTTTTAGATCATCTCAAAAAACATTTTCCCGATTCCGAGATAAATAAACAGCCCGATAATGT
>JBMCIT010000028.1:0-10790 GCA_048616715.1 Tangfeifania sp.
AAAGGTGTCCGTACGTCGGCAATTTTTATGTTTTTGCCCTGCAGCTCTTTTACTGCTTTTAGCAAATTAATTTCATCGGTGAAATATCCGTAAACAATTGCTCCCATAATTATTGATTTTCCGGTTTATCATTTTTTAAAACATTCTCTTTAAACTTTTTGGCTGACGAGCGGGCAACCGCTTTCACTTCGGCAAGTGCAATTACAGGCAGGAACCGGATAAAAAGGAAGAATAGCGTAAAGAACAAACCAAACGTTCCCAAATAAATGGCCACTTCAACCCAGGTAGGTTTGTACATGGCCCAGCTCGATGGTAGATAGTCGCGGTGAAGCGAAGTAACTACAATAACAAACCGCTCGAACCACATACCAATATTGATAAAAATGGAAAGCACAAAGGTGAAGGCAAGGTTTCTGCGCAATTTTTTTATCCAGAGCAATTGCGGCGATATCACGTTACATGTCATCATAATCCAGTAAGCCCACGCATAAGGTCCGAGCGCCCTGTTCATAAAAGCGTAGCGTTCATATTCAACACCACTGTACCAGGCCATAAACAATTCGGTGATGTAAGCGATGCCCACGATTGATCCGGTGGCAATAATTACTTTGTTCATCGATTCTACGTGCCCCACAGTTATATATTGTTGCAGGTTTAGCGCTTTCCGGGTAATAATCATAAGGGTAAGCACCATGGCGAAACCGGAAAACACGGCGCCCGACACAAAATACGGTGGGAAAATGGTAGTATGCCAGCCCGGGATAACCGATGTGGCAAAGTCGAAACTAACAATGGTATGTACCGACAGAACCAGCGGGGCCGCAAGTCCGGCCAGTATAAGGCTCATCGATTCGTGGCGCTGCCAGTGCCTGGCAGAACCGCTCCATCCAAAACTTAAAAAGTTGTATACTTTTTTCTTCCAGAGTGTTTTCATCCTGTCGCGGATAGTGCCTAAATCGGGAATCAGGCCCATGTACCAGAAAAGCAGTGAAACGAGCAGGTAGGCCGTGATGGCAAATACATCCCAAAGAAGCGGGGAATTAAAGTTAACCCACAATTCGCGGGTGTTGGGGTAGGGCAGTATAAAAAAGGCCAGTGGAAGCCGCCCCATGTGAATCAGCGGGAAAAGGCCGGCACACATGACTGCGAAAATGGTCATTGCTTCGGCAGCCCGGTTAATGCTGGTGCGCCACTTTTGCCTGAACAGCAGCAAAATAGCTGAAATGAATGTACCGGCATGACCGATACCAACCCACCATACAAAGTTGGTAATTCCCCACCCCCAGCCAATGGTACGGTTTACTCCCCAGGTGCCTATCCCAAACCAAATTGTGTAAGCAATGGCGGCAAACCCTGCAAGCATTAAAATAACAGACACAGTGAGCCCGGCAAACCACAATTTGCCGGGTTTGGCATTTATGGGCGCCATTACATCATTGGTAATATCTTTGTAACTTTTTTCGCCGTTTATTAACGGTTCCCTTACCGTTGATTTATGCATCGTCATTTAGTTTGTTTTAGCTTTTATTTCTGATTTTAGTTAAATATCCAACGCTGGGCAAAGTATGCAACTCTTCCAGTAAATGATAATTTCTGGGGTCTTTCATCATTTTTGAAACTTTGCTATCCGGATCATTCATGTCCCCAAATACAATAGCATCGGCCGGACATGCCTGCTGGCATGCGGTTTTGAGTTCACCATCGCGCAGTGTGCGGTTTTCGTTTTTCGCTGTCAGTTTCTTTTCCTGAATGCGTTGTGCACAGAATGAGCATTTTTCAATAACCCCTTTTGCCCTGACTGTAACATCCGGATTGTGGCGCATTCTGGACAGGTCCACTGTCATTCCTGCCGGGTCGTACCGGTTGTTCGGGATGGCATCTGCCCCGGTGTAGTCGAGCCAGTTAAACCGCCGCACTTTATAAGGGCAGTTATTGTTGCAGTAGCGGGTTCCGATGCACCTGTTATAGGCCATCTGGTTTAATCCTTCGCTCGAGTGGTTGGTTGCCACCACGGGACATACATTTTCGCAGGGTGCATTGTCGCAGTGCTGGCACATCACAGGTTGCCGTACCACTTCCGGATTTTCTTCCCCGCCATTGTAATAGCGGTCGATTCTAATCCAGTTCATTTCATGTGCACGGATCACCTCTTTTTTGCCAACTACCGGTATGTTATTTTCGGCGTTGCAGGCCAAAACACAGGCACTGCATCCTGTGCATTTATTCAGGTCGATGGCCATTCCCCATTTGTGGCCGGGGTATTCTTTTTTCTGATACAGCGATGCATGATGGTCTTCAACCCATTCGTGCAGTTCGTTGCCGGCAGCAGGATCCTTTTTCCATTCCTCCAGTGTAGCCTCCCGAACAATCGGGCGGCCTTCCATACTTTGGTGCCCCTGCACCAGGGCCATTTCTTCCGTTTCACCGGTTTTTTGAATATCGAATCCCGATACCGAAAAGTGTCTGATCCCATCTATCAACTGTGTAAAAGGATACGCATTGATACCAGTAATTAATTCCTCCGGAATTCCGTTTACCCTTCCGTATCCCAGCGCAATGCTGATTGTTTTTTCGGCCTGACCGGGTTGTACAAAGGCCGGGATTTTTATTTCGCCGATTTGAATTACATCGCCATTTTTGAGGTCCAGACTGCGGGCAACAGCCGGAGCAACCGATGCATAATTTCCCCATGCAATGCGGGTAACCGGATCGGGGCATTCCTGAAGCCACGGGTTTAGCGGACCATGCCCTGTACCCACATTAACACTTTCTGTTAATTCAATAGTGTAACCGGAAGAAGATTGCCCGTTATTCAGGTTCTGAAAGGCTTTTTCGGTTTCATCAGCGTTAAAGCTTGTTTCTGTTATCCCGAAGTTGTCTAAAACAAGTTCTCCGTTTTTCAGCACACTAACCCATGAACGCTCGGCGGAGTAATCATCAGTTCCGGCAATGCCGGCAGAAGAAAGATATCCTGTTTTCCAGTTCTCTTTAATGTAATCCCTCCATGGTGTTGAAACTTCCATCCATTCAAGCAGCGTTTCCTGTGCCTGTCTCGATTCGAAAAGTTTGTGCAGTGTTGGCTGCATTACCGACACGATGCCTTTTTTGTATTCTGCATCGTCCCAGCATTCCAAATATCCGGGCGACGGAATAACGTACTGGCAAAGGGCTGCTGTTTCATCGGGAAGCGAACTGATTGCCACCGATAATTCTGTATTTTCTATTGCAGCTTTTATTTTTGCTGATTCCGGGTGGTTGTAAACCGGGTTTACATCCCATAAAATAACGGCAGCCGGATTTCCGTTCAGCAAGGTTTCTTTCCATTTTTCCGAACCCCGGTAATGATTGTAAGTACGGTCGAAAGTGATGGTTTTGTCAATGTTGCCGAGCATTTGATTGATGGCATTTACAATAACCTGGAAACCGGGATTGTTGTCGCCGCAAACCACGATTGATTTGCCTTCGTTTTTGCTCAGGTCATCAGCAATTTTATCCAGGCTTGAGCTAATTTCCGAATCGGGCGCCGGCAAATCAAATGTCGCCAATCCTTTTTCATCGGCAATCCGGTTATACAGGTAAGCGAGTATTTTCCCGAAATCAGCACGTTCGGCACGAATACGTTCGTCGGCGTTGGTTCCGGTCAGTGACATTCCTGCTTCAATCTGGTAATGTTTGTTTAAATCGGGGTTTTCCTTGTGCAAATCGCGGCGGCGGGCATACTGCCCCGAAAATTCCACCGGCGACAGCCATGTCCCCAGAAAATCGCAACCAACTGACACAATACAATCGGCTTTATCGAAATGATAAGCAGGTAAAGCATCGGTGCCGAATGATTTTTTGTTGGCTGCCCGGTAACCATCCATCGGGATGGCATCGTATTGCTGCCATTCAGCATTGTAAGTTTCTGTAAAACTGTTAATAAGTTTTTTTGTTGAAGGGCTGATTATTGTTGGGGTTATGAGCAATACCGGGCGTCCCGATTCCTTGAACTGCTGCAGTCGGGCAACAATTTCCTTGTCGGCATCTTCAAATGAAATTATTTCACCGTTTTTTTGAGGCCCGTCGTACCTGTGCACGTTGTAAACATCCAGTACCGAAGCCTGAACTTTTCCGCTTGTGCCGTTGGGTGTAACCGTCGATTTTGGATTGGGCTCCAGTTTAATCGGGCGGTTATCCCGCACTTTTACAAGTACGTTGCAATATTCATTCTGATTAAAATACGACGAAGCATAATGCACTGCTTTTCCGGGAGCAATTTCTTCGGGCTTAATAAAATAGGGAATTGCTTTTTCGACCGGGCGTTTGCACGATGCAATCAGCGCAGCCGATGCTGTTCCCAGTCCGAGCAGTTTTAAAAACTTACGGCGCGAAGACGGGCTTATTCCCTCCCTGGTGCCGTTTTTAACCTGAATATTTTTAAATGGCTCAAATTCTTCCAGAACATGCCAGTATTTTTTTTCTTCACTCATCGGAATATATTTTTGCCGAAAACAATTAACAGCTAATTTATTAATAGTGACATTTTTGGCAGTCGTTGGCGCCAATTTCGGCAGCCGTTACCGAGTCACGAATTCCTGCCTTGATCTCGTCATGGAATTTTTCGTACGTTTTGTAATAATCGTTGCCCAGGAAATCGACATTGGTTTCGCGGTGGCAATCGATGCACCAGCCCATTGAAAGATCCCCCACCTGGCGTACCCTGTGCATATCCTCCACGTTGCCGTGGCATGAGGCGCAATCCAGTTTGCCGGCCCCCACATGCTGTGCATGCGAGAAGAAAGCATGATCGGGCAGATCATAAATGCGTATCCACTCAATTGAGTGGCCTTCTTCGTGGGCCTCCACCAGTTTGTTTATTTCAAAACTGCCTGAGCGCGAACCTTCACGCACTACCAGGTGACAGTTCATGCAAAGACTGGTTGATGGGATATTGGCCGATTTTGAATGATCGGCTGTGTGGTGGCAGTACATACAATCGATTTGGTTTTCAGCAACATGTACCTGATGTGAAAACTTTATCGGCTGATCGGGTTCATATCCCTTGCTCCTGCCAAGCCCAACAGCTTCTTCGTAAACCATAAAAGCCTGATAACTTAAAGCCCCGAGCAATATTATAACCGGAATCGCCTTAAATTTTATTTTTTTGAAGAAAATAAGTTCGAGAAGTGCCCATGTAATCAGTATACCTAAAAACAGAAACAGAATTAACTGGTTGATACTGGGTTTTTCAGGTGCCGGTCCTTTTAATGCAAGATGATCGAGATAAGCTTTCACATACACAAGATCTTCGTCGCTAATGTCAAAATTCTGATGTGAGGCTGACATCACATTTCCGGAAGGTTCCTTTACCACATTGCGGAATGATGCAGAGTCTTTCCCTGTATATTTCAGCGCAATATCCATTGCCGAAGGGTTCCAGTTCAACGTATCGGTTGGTTGGAGATTATGACACGATACACAAGCCTCGTGTTCACGCTCGAAAGGCAGAAGCCCCATGAAAAAACGTTGCCCGCGTTTTATTTCATCTTCTGAATAACCTCCCGGAATTACGGAACTATCTGTTTCAGAATATGCAAAAGGGAGGAAAGAAAAATTTAAAAAAAATGCCAGTAAAAAAGCTGAAAAAGGTAGTTTTATTTGTATTGGGTTTCTGTAGAAATCTCTTCTCATTCTGTTCAGTTTAGAAATTTTATGATGGTCTGTTTTTTTATAAAAAAACTCACCATCAAATGCCAATAAAGTTTTCTAAATATAGATAAAAAAAAATGAAAAGCCTGTTTTTATGAAAGTTAGTGTTGAAATATAAGTTGGTTTATTTTAAACAAAGTCATGTTTTAAACTGCCCTCATTTTGGATAAATATAAAAAGCGATTCGATCAACATGTTTTTTTTCAGCAATTTATTTATTCAAAAATATTCAACAGTATAAATTTTTCCTACAATTACTTTTTTTGAATCTTTTTAGAAGAAAAATTGCATGTTGATGCAATTAAACAGGATTCCTGGAACTTTTCATATCCGTTTTATGGCTCCGCAAACTCCCGCCTTTCATTCCCGGTACACGTAACCTGAATTGTTTGGCCCGCCATTTCAGAATATTTATTGCAGTTCATACATTTTTATTTATTTTTGAAGAAGGACATGGCTTGAGAATACGGAGAGAACATTTTAATAAACCTGACAAAGTTATTAAAATGGCTCGTGAAAAATTTAAAGTACTGATAGTTGATGACGAACCTGATTCGCTCTCATTATTGCGTACTATGCTCGAAGAAATACCTAACGTTGAAGTTGTTGGCGAGGCTGATCGTTCAGAAGAAGCTTTTTACCTCATCCTTGAACGTTTACCCAATCTCGTTCTTCTCGATATAAATATGCCGGGTAATTCAGGTACCGATTTAAAAAAACTGCTGAATAAAAGCCTGGTAGATGTGCCGGTAGTTTTTGTTTCTGCCAATAAAGCATTTGCTGTTGACGCCATAAGAAACGGGGTGTATGATTTTTTAACCAAGCCGGTAATAAAAGATGAATTGCACGGTATAATTGAAAAATACCAAAGGCTGAACCATCAGTTTTTTCCGGGAAGAATTTTCGATATTGTAAATGCCATCCCCGAAGACGTTAAAATCCGAATCAACTCACAACACAGCTACATTTTAATAAATCCTTACGATATTATATACTGCCAAAGTGCCGACGGTGCTACTTATATCTGTTTAACCAACAGCAAAAAGGAAGTTACAAATGCTAACCTCACGCAGTTGGGGCAGATGTTAAAAAGATGGAATTTCTACCGGTTGGGAAGGTCACTGCTTATAAATCTTGATTATATTCGGAAGATTGATAAAGTAAAGGGTAAATGTTATTTTAAAAAGGATTTAAAAATCTGGGAGGTTAGCGCCTCTCAGCAGGCTACAAAAGAATTGTTGTCGTTATATAATTTTTATGCTTAAAAATAAAATTACTGCTGTTGTTCTTGCAGGTTCAAGCAGCAAATTACAAAGCTTAACTGTACTGATTAACAAATTACCCGAAATAATACTCGTGGGTGAATCGATCTGCATGGGGCGGGGCTTGCCGCTCATTTGCAACAACTTGCCCCAAATGGTATTTGTAAGCCTGGAGTTGTCTGGTGCCCATGGATTTGAGTTGGTTAATGAACTGCATTACCGGAACTTTTATCCTGATATTATTTTTATTGCCAATGACAATCATCTGGCGTATGAGGCCCTTCCTTTTAAACCATTCGATTTTCTAACTTCACCTGTTAAAAAACAGGATATGCAGGAGATGCTGGATAGGTATAAGCTGAAGTTAAAGCAAAAAATGTTGATCAACAAAATCGATTTTTTAGCAAAAAATTTCGAAGTCGACACTAAAAGGACTTTCAAATACAAAAATGGCATCATCGTTTTGGACCTGGATGAAATACTGATTTGCAAATCATGCCGGTCAAAAACAATTCTGGTACTTACAAATGGCGAGGAGATAAAACTTTCTACCGGCATTCAGGAAACTGTGGAAACAATAAACCACGACCATTTTGTGAAAAGCAGCCGTTCTTGCTGGATCAACCGCAACTTCCTGCGAAAAATAGATAAACGGCGGGAAAAATGCATTGTCTACAACGATGGAAAATCATGGGAAGTGCCTGTTTCACGAAATTCAGTTCAATATTTTGAAAAGCTTGTTACTTATCCGGTAATGTAGCTTTTTACATTTCGTCCGAAGTTTTTTTGCCCGTTTTCTTTTACAATTTTAATTGCAGCGTTTTAAATGGGTCTTAATTTTCATCAATTTTTATACTTTTGAAACCATTCAATGCACCTGTGAAAAGATATTTAAATACCGTCTCGGCTTTTCAGTTTTATCAACTGGCGCGTTACACCACCCTTGTTTTGATCGGGGTTGTTTTTACAAAAACAGCACTCTCGCCGGAGGATATTGGTGAGTACGAAACTTTTGTTTTTATTTCAGGGGCACTGAGTTTTTTTTGGTTGAACGGATTAATGAAAGCCCTTTTGCCTTTATCTGCCGGGAAAAGAAATTCAAATCCTGCCATTTTCAGCGCATTTGTCCTCATATCTTTTTTCAGCATCCTTGCCGCAGCAATTTTGTATTTAGTGCATCCTTTTTTTTCTGAATACCTGCTCAACGGAAAATCAATTCCTGAACTGAGATGGTTGTTGATTTACCTGATTTTTGGAATTCCTGCTCACATTGTTGAATATTTTTACCTGGTAAAAAAGAAGAATACTTCCCTCGTTATTTACGGAATCATCTCTTTTTCCATTCAGTTATTGCTGGTGGTAATTCCGGCTGTGCTCAACCAACCTGTTTCAGTAGTGCTGAAAGGACTTGTTGCTTCAGCAGTTTTGCGCTACCTCTGGTTGTGGGGTATTTTTATCTATTTCAGGGAAATTCATTTTTCCGGAACATTTGTGAAAAGCCACCTGAAACTGGGAGGCCCGCTTGTGGCAGCCACTTTTTTAAGTGGTTCGGCGCAGTTTGTCGATGGATTTATTGTTACTTCCCGGTTCGACGAAAGTACATTTGCCGTATTCAGGTACGGTGCCCGCGAACTCCCGCTGGCCATGCTTTTGGCAAATGCACTTAGCAGCGCCATGCTTCCCGAATTTGCCCGAAGGGAAAACCTGCAGCAACACCTGGCTGCATTGAAAAAAAGTGTTTCCCGGTTGATGCATTTTTTATTTCCTGTTACAGCCCTGTTTTTATTGGCTTCCCATCCTGTTTTTCCGGTGTTGTTTAATCCCCGGTTCGAAGAGAGTGCCACCATATTTAATATTTATCTTTTGTTGATAATAAGCCGGCTGCTGATGCCACAAACCATTTTGAACGGACTTAAACTTACCCGCGAAATTGTGAAAGCTTCATTTTTTGAACTTATCCTGAATGTATCACTGAGCCTGCTTTTTGTGCAGTACTGGGGAATTGCCGGAATTGCCTTCGCAACTTTTGTGGCCTATCTTTTTGAAAAAATATATTTAATACTGATGGTAAAAAGAAAACTGAATATCAGGCTCACTGATTATCATCCTGTCAGGTATTTTGTAATTTATTCTTTTGTGATTTTGTTAATCTTTATTTTTGCCGAAGTTATTTTTTGAATTCAAACTATACACATTTGAAACAGATGGATTTTTTACTCGATGATACCGGGACTGAACAGGAGTTTCAGCAAATTTTAAAGCAGATTAAATCCCGAAAAAACGGCGATGTTGCCGCTTCAATGAAAGATCATGGAATCTCCTACAAATTAAACTGGGGAGTTTCGATTATTGAATTGCGTGAAATAGCCCGGAATTTTAAGTCCAGCCATTTGCTGGCACTGAAACTGTGGAACAAGCAATGGCGCGAAACCATGATTCTGGCCACTTTGCTCGATGAACCGGATGAGGTGACCGAAGAACAGATGGATTTCTGGACCAAAAGTTTCGAAAACAGCGAGATTGCCGAACAGGCTTCTGCCAATTTGTGGGCACGCACAAAATTTGCCTTTACAAAAGCCCTGGAATGGTGCCGCGGAAAAAAACACCTGGTCCGTTTTACAGGGATTCATTTGGCAGGCCGGCTTGCACTTGCCGATAAAAATGCCATCGACGAAATGTTTGAGCCGTTTTTTGAAGAATTGCTTACCCTTGCCAAAGATGCGAAACTGCATACGGTATTGCACCGTTCAATTATCGCGCTGGCCAACCGTTCTGAAATGCTGTACCGGCAAACCATCGAACTTGCAGAGAACCTTCAGTTGTCCGATTCAGAAACCGCCGTTAATTTTGGCGAATCACTGTTCGAAGAACTGGCAAATCCACTCTTCAGGGAACGTTTCAATTAAAAAAAAACTTCGGAAATATTGTCAGTTACAAACTTGTTGGCAAATATTTTGTTCTGCAAATTGACCGAAATAATTACTTGTTATTAATTTAATGCAACTATGATAAATCTTACAAAAACATCCAATCCGGTTCTGGCGGAAAGTAAATTTGCCAGGGAACGCATTGCTGATTCCGGGGCAATGACTGTTAACGGGACTATTAATAAAACCGGATTAATGCTGCTTCTAGTTATTGCAGCGGCTGTTTTCACCTGGAACAAATTTTTCGATGTGGCAAATCCCGAGGCAGCATCATCGGCAGTAATGCCCTGGGTTTTGGTTGGCGGCATCGGTGGATTAATTACTGCACTCGTCACGGTTTTTCGCCCGCAAAGTTCAGGAATATCAGCTCCCATATATGCCGTATTCGAAGGTTTGCTGCTAGGCGGGCTATCTGCAATTTTCGAATCGATGTATTCTGGTATTGTGGTCCGGGCCGTGGCGTTAACACTGGCTGTTTTTGCCATCATGCTGTTTGTGTACCGGTCCGGAATAATTAAGGTGAACCGTAAATTTATGCTCGGCGTAGTAGCGGCAACAGGTGGTATTGCCCTGGTTTATCTTGTCAGCTTTATTGCCGGTATGTTTGGCGCCAATTTAAATTTCCTTCACGGCAGCGGTACTTTTAGCATCGGTTTTAGCCTGGTGGTTGTAGGTGTAGCAGCGCTCAACCTGGTGCTCGATTTTGCTTTTATCGACCGGGCCTCCCAGTCGGGCGCACCAAAATACATGGAATGGTACGGCGCTTTTGGACTGATGGTAACGCTCATCTGGCTTTACCTCGAAATTTTGCGGCTGCTTTCCAAGCTGGCAAGCAGGGACTAAGAAGTTGGCATTTTTCAGGCGCGGTTAGCAGAAAGGATTCTTTCTTTTTTAGAAGAAGGAATCCTTTTTT
>JBMCIT010000029.1:0-10560 GCA_048616715.1 Tangfeifania sp.
ACTGCCAGTGGTAACTGGGACTGGCGTTTCAGGTGGAGTCAGCTAAAGAAAAAACATGTGAAATTTCTGGATGAACTAACAAGAAAGTATAATCGTTGAAAAACTAACAGCATTTTACCACCGCATCCATAAATTCATTTGGTTTTTCGGCATGGAGCCAGTGTCCTGCCCCGGGGATGTCAAAAATATTGGCATCGGGGTAAATCGATTTGATGAGTTCAATATCTTCATCGGTGATGTAGTTCGATTCAAGGCCCCGAATAAAAATAACCGGGTAGCTGGTAATCGGAATCCGGTCGTCGAGCCAGCGTTTGTTTACGCCGCTTACAATTTCTTCGAGATAATTATATAAAACTTCCACATTTACCCGCCACCGGTACTGTTTGGTTTTTTTTTCTTTGGTAACATTCTTCAGCAGAAATTGCCTGATACGCGGGTTGTCAATTTTTTCGGCCAGTAAATCATCTACATCGGTTCGTTTTTTCACCTTCGAAAAATCGAGTTCCTGCATGGCCTGAATAATATTCCGGTGGAGGTAATACTGGCTGTTCTCTTTATTTTCAAGATAATCTTTTGGGGCGATATCGGCAATCACCAGTTTTTCCACTTTTTCGGGATAATCGGCGGCAAACCACATTGCTGTTTTCCCGCCCATGCTGTGCCCCAGAATTGTCGCCTTTTCAATGCCGTGTTTTTCGAAAAACTCAACCAAATCATCCCGCATGTCGTTGTACGAATTTTCTTCAGCAAATGGCGAGCGGCCATGGTTTCGCTGGTCAATCATATACACGGTATATTTTTCGGCCAGTCTTTTGCCCATGTTCATCCAGTTGTCCGACGAGCCGTACAATCCGTGAATGATAACAGCCACCGGCCCTTCGCCTTCTTTTCGGTAGTAAAGCTTCATATTATTTTAAACAATCGAGGTATTTTTGAATGGTCGTTTCCAGTCCCAGGTAAAGTGCATCGGCAATAAGTGCATGTCCGATTGAAACTTCTTTAAGGTTGGGAATATTGCGGTAGAGGTAGTGAAGATTTTCAAGATTTAAATCATGACCTGCATTTACATCAACACCAACAGTGAGGGCAACTTTTGCCGCTTCAACAAAAGGTTCAACCGCCCGGTCCCTGTCAAGCGGATAAAGCCGCGCATAAGGTTCGGTGTATAATTCGATGCGGTCGGCGCCAATTTCTGCCGCTCCTTCAATAGCCACCGGATCCGGGTCGACAAAAATGGAACTGCGGATACCGTTTTCCCTTAACCGCTGAATAACGTCTTTTAAAAAGCCAAGATTTTCCCAGGTGTCCCAGCCATGGTCGCTGGTAAGTTGATTGTGCTTGTCGGGCACCAGGGTGGCCTGGTCGGCCTGCACTTCGGTAACCATTCTGAGAAAATCTTCACTGGGATAACCTTCAATGTTAAATTCAGTGGTAATCAATGGTTTTATCTCGTAAACATCTTTTCGTGTAATGTGTCTTTCATCAGGCCGCGGGTGTACGGTAATTCCCTGGGCGCCATATTTCTGGCAGTTTACAGCCGCATTTTTTACACTTGGAATCTTTCCTCCGCGAGAGTTTCGCAGTGTTGCTATTTTGTTTATATTTACACTAAGTCTTGTCATTGTTTCTGATGATTAATAATGCGCAAGTTACAATTTTTCGTTTTGAAAGGATAATTTAAAGGAGGCAGAATTGCTGGCAGAAAATTTAATATCGGATGTAATTACATCGGTCCCGGGAACCGAAAAAGGTCAGAAGGTACTGAACCAGATGGATGTTTACCGGGTTTCGCATATTCCTGTAGTGGAAGGGAACCATTACCTCGGATTAATTTCTGATAAAATAATTTATGATTTGAATTTGTTGGAAGAGCCCATTGAAAAGGAAATTGATAAATTCAATACTTCGCATGTTCACAAAAATCAGCATATTTTCGAGGTAGCCGCACTCATGTATAAACTAAAACTGAGTGTAATCCCGGTGCTCGAATCGGATCATGAATACCTGGGAGCCATAACACTATATGATTTGGCCCGCCGGTTTGCCCGCTTTTTTTCATTGCAGGAAGTTGGCGGTGTAATTGTTTTGGAAGTAAGTGTGAATGATTATTCACTGGCTCATATTAGCCGGATTGTGGAAGACAACGATGTAAAAATCCTGAGCTCGTTTCTCAATCGTATTCCCGGAACCCAAACCCTGGATATTGTTTTAAAACTCGATAAGGAAGACCTTTCCCCCGTTATCCAGTCTTTTAATCGTTACGATTACAATATTAAAGGGGTATATCTCGATCATTCCATGCTGAGTGATTTATACCAGGACCGTTACGATCAGTTCATGAAATTTATGAATATTTAAAAAATAATTAATGAAGGTTGCAGTTTTTGGAACTTCGGTTTCCGATAAATTTTTGCCTGTTTTAGAGAAATTTTTTAGCTTTTTCAAGAATCAAAAAACTAATGTTCAGTTGTTTAAACCTTTCCATGATTTTTTAACCAGCGAACTGGACATCGAACCCTATTATTCTTCCTTTTTTTCATCTTACCTGGATTTTGACGAAGACAACAAATTTATTTTTAGTGTTGGGGGCGACGGGACATTCCTTCATTCTGTAGTAAATATCCGGAACTTCGATATTCCGGTTGTGGGGGTCAACAGCGGCAGGCTTGGTTTTCTGGCCGATATTTCGGAAGAGCAGGTAGACAATGCGCTGTCAGATATATTTAACAGGAAGTTTTCCATTGTTGAACGTTCGTTGCTGGAAGTACATTACAGCAAGGGCGACACACCCGATTTTAATTATGCACTCAATGAACTGGCTGTTTTAAAGACTGATTCTTCGTCGATGATCAACATCACTGCAAAATGCAACGGTGAACTGCTCAATAATTACTGGGCCGACGGACTTATCGTTGCCACTCCTACCGGTTCCACAGCTTATTCGCTCAGCGTGGGAGGGCCTATTCTTACACCCGATTCGCGTAACTTTGTAATAACGCCACTGGCACCGCACAACCTTACCATCAGGCCGGTTGTCGTTCCCGATAAAAATGAAATTACCCTGAAGGCGGAAGGAAGGGGCACCAGTTTTCTTGCATCACTCGATTACCGGTCTAAAGCAGTGGAGTTTTCCAACGAACTAACCATTAAAAAGGCAAATGTTACCTTGAAGACACTTCAACTGGATGATCTTGATTTCTTTAATACACTGAGAAACAAGCTGATGTGGGGCTTCGACAAACGCAATTAAATAATCGCAGAGCTTAACAATTTTTAATCTTTCTTTGGGTTTTATAATAACATTCGGGTATGTTGTTTTTAGAATTATATTACTTTTGTACCTCTTGAAAGCTGAATAATAAAGGGGCAAACAGGGTATGTTCATTGAAAGCCAGATGATTGTGAAGGTTGAAAACGATGAGTTTTTGAGGTGGTTTTTGCCTGAAAACATGTAGTCAGATATGTTTTTAACCGTTTATAAATCACAATTTTCGGGATATAATGATCTGATAACATGCCGAAACTATTGTTGAATAAACGATTTGGAATACCAAATGAAAAAAATTGTATTGGTGTTTATAGCAGTTTTTCTAACTGTTTCAGGTTTTGCCCAAAAAACAGCTGACATTGGTATTTGGGGAGGTACTTCATCCTACTGGGGCGATGTGAAAGGAACTCCCCCGATACAAGCGTTCAATCCAAATTTTGGGGCTTATTTCAGGTATAACTTTAACAAGCGGGTTGGCTTAAGGTTTCAGTTTTTAACCGGAAAATTTGCAGCCGACGGTACGGTAGAGGGTAAAGAATGGGCATTTGAAAAGAATGCACAGGATGTTTCGCTCATGGCGGAAATTAATTACCTGAATTTTGTGCTGGGAAATAAAAAAACACCGTTTACGCCTTATATACTGGCGGGAGTTGGTGTAATGTATTTTCCTTTTGAGCTTAGTATTCAGGATATTGGGCAACTGGCTGTAATAAATGATCAGCATCCGCTGGTGGTGTCGGGAACTGATGTAAATGAATCCAGTGTAACAGCATCCGTCCCGTTAGGATTTGGAATTAAGTTTAGCATAGGTGAGCGTTTGGGAATTGGAGCAGAATACATGGTGAGAAAGATATTTAATGATAAGCTGGATGATTTGGAAGATCCATTGAAATTCCCGGCAAATGTTAATGGTGAAGAAACAATAAATTATACCAATTTTTTGCATAACAACGACTGGCCCGGGTATATGGGGGTTCATATAACGTACAAAATTTATTTGAGCCAAAAAGCCTGCCCGGCTTACGACAGGAAATACTGGTAATGAAATCGTTTAAGGAGAAACTAAATAGTAAGAAAATTCCGCAGCATGTTGCCATCATTATGGATGGGAACGGACGCTGGGCTGCCAAACACGGAAGTGCGCGGATTCAGGGCCACGAGCATGGAGTAGATGCTGTACGCTCAACGGTTGAAGGCGCCGGGGAAATTGGCATTAAATACCTGACCCTGTACGCTTTTTCTACGGAAAACTGGGAACGTCCGCGCGATGAGGTGGATGCTTTGATGAGTTTACTGGTACATGCCATTGAAAATGAAACCGATGAATTGATGAAGAATAATGTCAGGCTTGGGGCCATTGGCGATTTGGGGAAATTACCTTCAAAAGTGAAAGGAAAACTCAATGATTGCATCGGCTCCTTAAATGACAACACCGGCCTGAATTTGATTTTGGCCCTGAGCTACAGTTCAAAATGGGAAATTACCGATGCTGTCAGAAAAATTGCATCCGATGCAAAAAACGGAATAATAGAACCCAAAGATATTGATGATAAACTGTTCGAAAGATACCTGTGTACTTCACACCTGCCTCACCCGGAAATTCTTATCCGGACCAGTGGCGAATACAGGATAAGCAATTTTTTGCTTTGGCAAATCGCTTATTCCGAGCTGTATTTTTTAAAGAAATTATGGCCCGATTTTAGAAAGGAAGATTTGTTTGAGGCAGTTTATGATTTTCAGAACAGAGAAAGAAGATTTGGAAAAATCAGTCAACAGTTATTTACCTAATTTTATTATGATCAGAATGCGAAAGCAAATTATATCCCTGTTTCTTTTATTGGTTGTGTTTGTGCCGGGAGCCTTTTCCCAGATTGAGGAAGGGACCAATTTTTCAATTTATTATTCCAGCCCGCGGACTTATACTATTGCAGGAGTTGAGGTTAAAGGAATTCAGTACCTCGATAAAACCGTTCTCGTGCAACTTTCGGGCCTCACTTTAGGGAAGGAAATTGATGTGCCCGGCGAAGAAATAACAAATGCCATTAAAAAACTGTGGGATCAAGGGTTATTTTCCGATGTGAAAATTACTGCACAAAAAGTAGAAGGCGACAATATTTGGCTTGAAATATACCTGCAGGAGCGGCCACGCCTTTCAGATGTCAATTTCTACGGCGTTTCCAAATCGGAAGAGGATGATATTACAGAGAAAGTATTGTTGCTGAAAGGCAGCCAGATTACCGATAACCAGGTGAACAATGCCGAACGGACAATCAAAAATATTTTCCTCGGCAAGGGCTTTTTAAACACTGATGTAAACATTGTTCAGCGCGACGATACTACGCAGAACAACAGTGTTATTCTCGATATCTATGTCGATAAAAAAGAAAAAGTAAAAGTAAATGATGTAATAATTCACGGCAACAAAGATATTAGCGATAATGTGCTCGAGCGGGCAATGAAAAAAACCAATGCCAAGGAGTTGAAAAACTTTTTCAGGACTAAAAAATTCCTTCAGGAAGAATACGATAAGGATAAGGTGAACCTGATTAATAAGTATAACGAGGAAGGCTACCGCGATGCCATGATTGTAGATGATACACTTTACCAGGTTGAGGTGGGCAAAAAAGGTAAACCGAGGGTGAATGTGGAAATTTGGGTTGATGAGGGCGAAAAATATTATTTTGGAGATATCGACTGGGTGGGAAATACCGTTTATACCTCCAGGGAATTAAATACTTACCTCGGTATTGAAAAAGGAGAAGTGTTCAACCAGTCGCTGCTGGAAAAACGCCTGTTCGACCAGGAAGAAGGGTTAAACAACCTTTACCTTAACGAAGGTTACCTGTTTTTCGATCTTCAGCCCATTGAAGTAAACGTTGAAGACAATACCATCGATTACGAAATGCGTATACGCGAAGATAAACAGGCAACCATTGATGAAGTACTTATTACGGGAAATACAAAAACCCACGAACATGTTGCGCGCAGGGAAATACGTACTTATCCGGGCGATCTGTTCAGCAAGGAAGCCATTATCCGTTCGGTGAGGGAACTGTCGCAACTGGGGCATTTCGATCCGGAAGCCATTAACCCTGATGTGAGGCCCGACCGCGAAGACGGTACCGTTGATATTGAATATCAGTTGCAGGAAAAAGCAAACGACCAGATTGAACTTTCCGGCGGCTGGGGGGCCGGCATGTTTGTTGGTTCTGTAGGGTTGAAATTTGCCAACTTTTCGGTACGCAATATATTTGACAAAGAAGCCTGGAGACCGCTGCCCACCGGTGACGGACAAACACTGAGCTTGCGTTATCAAACCAGCGGGCGGTATTACCGTACAGTTAGTTTGTCGTTTGTTGAACCGTGGCTGGGTGGTAAAAAACCGAATTCATTGTCATTATCACTTTCGCATTCACGAATAAACTACAGCGCGAATAAGTACTATCAGAATTCGTATGGCGGCTATGGTGGTGGCTATGGTGGTGGCTATGGAGGAGGCTATGGTGGAGGCTATGGCGGATATCCTGGCAGCTACGGTGGCGGCTACGGTGGCGGGTATGGTTATTCTCCTTTCGGATCTGGTGGTTACGGAGGAAGTTATTATCCCCAGTATCAGTATAATTACGATTCGGAAGACACCAACGAAGAGAATGATCAGATTTGGGAAACAACAGCAGTATCCATGGGATATGGTTACCGCCTTTCATTCCCCGATGACTATTTTACGGTATATCATGAGATGTCGATGGAGCATTACCGTCTGCAGAATATGGGCAATACCTTTTACTTCCTTGCCGATGAACCCGGGGAGCAGGTAAATGGTTCGTTTAACAATTTTAGCGTTAAAACAGTATTCAGCCGTAATTCTGTGGACAACCCGCTTTATTCGCGCCGGGGATCAGATTTTTCACTTTCGTTGAAAGCAACTCCGCCTTATTCGTTATTTAGCGGCGAAGATTACAGTACTCCTGATATATCGAACAAAGAAAAATACAAATGGATTGAATACCACAAATGGTTGTTTAAAGGACAGGTTTATAACCCGCTTTCCAGAAATACAAACCTGGTGCTTCGTACTGCAGTAGAGCTTGGCTTTCTCGGATATTACGATCCTTACCGGCCGTCTCCATTTGAAGGGTTTATTGTGGGTGGATCCGGAATGTCGGGATATAACATATACGGTACAGATTATATTGCTTTGAGAGGTTATAAAGATTACAGCCTGAGCCGTGAACGGCGAGGCTCAAATATGTATTCGAAGTTTACAATGGAGTTGCGTTATCCTGTCACCTTAAAACCGAGCGCTACCATTTACGGTCTTGCCTTTTTGGAAGGCGGTAATGCCAACATGAATTTTCAGAACTACAATCCGTTTAAGTTGTACCGTTCAGCCGGTGTGGGTGTGCGTATATTCCTGCCAATGTTTGGTTTGATGGGAATTGACTGGGGGTATGGCTTTGATGAAGTGCCCTTTCCGGGGGCTTCTGATGCCAACGGAAGTAATTTCCATTTTGTTATTGGTCAGCAGTTCTGATAGTTACAGGTTTGGCACAAAATATGATATAGTAATCGTCAGTTAAAATAAAAAAATAAGTTGCCATGAAAAAAATACTATTTACACTTGCAACGGTTCTGATTTTTACCGGAGCAACTTTCGCCCAGAAATACGGGTTTGTCGATTCAGGATATATTCTTGATAATATTCCCGCATTCAGGGCTGCACAGGAACAACTCGACCAGTTGTCTTCCCAGTACCAGAAAGAACTGGAATCTATGCATGCCGAAATAGAACAAATGTACCAGGATTTTCAGGCTGAAAGTGTATTGCTTTCAGAAGATATGAAACGCAAACGCGAAGACGTTATCATTTCAAAAGAAAAAGAATATAAGCAACTGCAACGAAAATACTTCGGACCGGAAGGCGATTTGTACCAAAAGCGGCAGTCCCTTGTGCAGCCAATTCAGGAAGACGTTTTTAACGCCGTTCAGGAAATTGCAGACGAAGGCAGTTACGCTGTTATTTTCGACAAATCAGGTGGAGCAACTTTGTTTTACACCAACCCCAGATACGATTTAAGTGACGAGGTATTGCAAAAACTTGGATATGAATAATTAATAAAATAATTATATTTGTGACCAAAAATTTAATACTACATTGACTATGAGAAATTTAATGAAATTATTTACACTACTGGTCTTGGTGGGTGTAACCGCAACAGCAGGTGCCCAGGACCTAAAATTCGGGCATATTGATTTACAGGAACTGGTGCGTGTAATGCCCGAATATTCGGCTGCTCAAACCGAGATGAACAATTTTCAAGCTGAACTTGAAGAAGTGTTTGGAGAGATGCAGCAAAATTACCAGCAGAAATTAACTGAACTGGAACAAATGGGAGAAGAAGTTTCAGAAGTAAAAAGAAATGCCAAGGTAACCGAGTTGCAGGATATTCAGCAGCGCATGCAGAATTATCAGCAAACTGCTCAACAACAAATTCAGCAAAAACAGGCAGAGGAGCTTCAGCCGGTTTTCGATAAAGCAGAAAATGCCATTGCAAAAGTTGCCAAAGAGCAGGGATTGGCTTATGTTTTCGATTCCGGCGCCGGTGTGGTTCTTTATAAATCAAACCAAAGTGTGGATTTGCTTCCCCTTGTCAAGCAGGAACTGGAAGTTGAATAAGAATATGTAAATTGTTATAAACGGTGTTTAAAAATATTCGAACCTGTGGGAATTTTTCACAGGTTTTTTTTGTTGCTTTTTTTCGGGAAATAACGAATCATGTTATGTGATAAATTCAAATTGTGGGTTGTTCGATGAATCTTTGGCATCATTTTGTTGGATAGAAAATGATTTCAACCTATATTTATTGACTAGGTTCAAAAATCAAGTTCAAGCTTATGACGACAGAAAAAAATACATCAAATACAACTCTGCCTGAAATTCCTGTTAATACTGTTTTATTTGAAATTGCCTGGGAAGTTTGTAACCAGGTGGGTGGAATTTATACTGTTATCCGCTCGAAAGTCCCATCTGTAATCGGGAAATGGGGGAAAGAAAATTATTTTCTGATTGGTCCTTATTTTGAAGACCAGGCTGCGGCCCACTTCGATCCTGCAACCGATTATTCTACCCCTGTTGGAAAAGCAGTGTTGAAAATGCAGGAACGGGGTTTCGATGTACATTACGGGCAGTGGATTGTTTCAGGCCGGCCCAATGTGGTGCTTTTTAATCCGTTTTCGGTGTATGATAAGCTGGGAGAAATAAAACATTTTGTCTGGCAGGATTACCATATTTCCCTGCCGGGCCAGGACGAGTTGCTCGACAAGATTGCTGCTTTTGGTTTTCAGGTGAAAGAGTTCCTGCGTTATTTGCGTACTTCCGAACTGCTGGAACAGAATGTGACCGCCCATTTTCACGAATGGATGGCCGGATTGCCTATTCCGGGTATCAGAAAAGAAAACCTCGATATCAAAATTGTTTTCACCACTCATGCCACACTTTTGGGCCGTTACCTGGCAATGAACGACAACCGGTTTTACAATCATCTTGCATTTTATAACTGGGAATCAGAAGCCGTTAAATATAACGTAAAACCTATTGTGGAAATCGAGCGGGCTTCGGCTCATGGTGCGCATGTGTTTTCAACAGTAAGTGAAGTTACTGCACGTGAATGTACCCACCTGCTTGGGCGCACTCCCGATCTGATTCTTCCAAACGGCCTGAATATCGAACGTTTTGAGGCGCTGCACCAGGTGCAGAATCAGCATTTTAAATTTAAGGGAAAAATCCACGATTTTGTAATGGGGCATTTCTTTCAGAGCTATTCTTTTGACCTTGACAATACCCTGTACTTTTTTACATCGGGCAGGTATGAGTACCATAACAAAGGGTACGACCTGACACTGGAAGCCCTTGCCCGGCTAAACTATAAAATGCAGCAGGCCAATTCCAAAATGACGGTAGTTTCGTTTTTTATTACCAAACGGCCCTTTTACACATTTAACCCTGAAGTGCTGCATTCAAAAGCAATGATTGAAGACATCCATCGGGTGTGTGAGGAAATTAAAGAACAGGTTGGCCAAAGGCTTTACACAAATATTACAGCCTCCAACGGAGTTTATGAGTTTCCGGATTTGAAAGATATGGTTGACGACTACCTGCGGCTGAAACTGCGCCGCAATGTGCAAAGCTGGAAAACCAACCACCTGCCAAAAATAGTAACTCACACACTGGCCGATGATTCAAAAGATGAGGTGCTTAATTTCCTGAGAACAGCCAACCTTGTGAACAACCG
>JBMCIT010000030.1:0-10511 GCA_048616715.1 Tangfeifania sp.
AATAAAAGCCGGCTAAAACCGGCTTTTCTGAAATAATATATTCTCAGCACTTATGATTTCTTTCTTTACCTTCCACCTGGTCGCGAAACCATTCCAAAGGATGTGAAGTCGGCCGTTCGATGGGCATTCCGTAAACACGGTCGTTGACAAACGATGCCATTACACCCAAAGCCCTGGATACGCCAAATAATACGGTGTAGAACGTGTATTCTTCTATTCCGTAATGGTAAAGCAATGAACCGCTAAATGCATCGACGTTTGGCCATGGATTCTTAATTTTACCAATTTTCGAAAGGATAGGAGGGACAACTTTATAAAGTTGATTTACAATATCAACCACCGTATCGTCTTTGATGTATTTTTCGGCAAACTCCTGCTGGGCAGTAAACCTTGGATCGGTTTTGCGGAGAACTGCGTGACCGTAACCCGGAATAACACGGCCTTCTTCCAGTGTTTTTTTGCAATAGGCGGCTACCTGTTCGTCGGTTGGTGTGTCGGTATCCAAATCTTCAATCATTTGAAAAATCCAGTGGATAACATCCTGGTTGGCAAAACCATGCAGTGGGCCTGCGAGGCCTGTCATAGCTGCTGAATATGCATAATAAGGATTACTGAGCGCCGAACCAACAAGATGCGCGGTATGCGCCGATACATTTCCTCCTTCATGGTCGGCATGAATGACCATGTAAAGACGGAAAAGCCTGCGGATATCTTCTGAATCGAATCCCATCATGTGTACCAGGTTGCCTGCCCAGTCGAGGCGTGGATTGGGTTCAATTTGTTCGTTATTGTGAAAATTTCTGCGATAAATATAAGCTGCTACATGCGGCAAACGCGCAATCAGGTTCATCACATCTTCGTAGGTTGAATCCCAGTAATATTTTTTATTCACCCCGGCCCTGTATGCTTTTTGAAAAATTGACTCGGTGGCCATTGCCAGAATTGCTGCGCTGAACTGGGTCATTGGCCTCGAGTTCAGGGGCATGGCATCGATTACGTCGAAAACATGTTGAGGCACGTGGGCACGGGTGGCAAAATCTTTCGAAAGGTTCATCACGTCGTCATGCGTTGGGATTTCACCAATCAGCATCAAGTAGAATAATCCTTCAGGTAAAGGTTCGCCTGTTGATGAAACTTTCGGGAGTTTTTCCCTAAGTTCAGGTATCGAATAACCTTTAAAACGAATTCCTTCGTTCGGATCAAGCTTCGATGTGTCGGTAACCAGCAGCGGAATACCTTTCATTCCTGTGAGGACTTGCCCTAATGTAACTTCAGCAATAACTTTATCGGCATGTTCATTTTTAATGCGTTGAAACTCCTTTGAGCATTTGCTGGCTTTTTGAAAAAAACGATACTTAATGTATTCCATATTTTTAGTTTTTTGTATTTATTATTATCAACTAATGCATGTTTTTAATCACTTCATCGGAGAAAGCGGAAGTGGTTAAGAGTGTGGCGCCCTCCATTTGTGCAAATAAATCGGAAGTAACTTTTCGCCTGGCAAAAACATGCTCCATGGCATCGTAAACATGCTCTGCCGCTTTCAGCCATCCCAGGTGTTCCAGCAACATTACAGCCGACAATATGAGTGAACTGGGATTTGCTTTTCCTGAGCCTGCAATGTCGGGCGCGGTGCCATGAGTTGCTTCAAAAATGGCATAACCGCTCAGGTAATTAATGTTTGCTCCCGGCGAAATTCCAATACCTCCCACCATGGCTGCCAACTGATCGGAAATGTAATCGCCGTTCAGGTTCATGGTGGCAATTACAGAATAGTTGTAGGGCCGTAACAATGATTCCTGCAAAAATGCATCGGTTATAACGTCTTTGATAATTACTTTGCCGTTATTTTGAGCCTCTTGAAGAGCTTGCCCTGCAATGGTTCTGCCTTTCTCATTCCTTATATTTTCGAATTGTCGCCAGGTAAATGTTCGGTCGCCAAATTCATTTTCAGCCAAATCATATCCCCAGGTTTTAAAAGCGCCTTCGGTAAATTTCATGATGTTGCCTTTGTGAACCAGCGTAACCGATGGCAATTCCCGCCTGATGGCAAATTCAACAGCCGCACGAATGAGCCGCTCCGAACCTTCTTTTGAAACAGGTTTTATTCCAAATGAAGAAGTTTCAGGAAAGCGGATTTCTTTGACCCCCATCTCTTTAATCAGAAAATCGCGCAGTTTATTGGCTTTTTCATCTCCGGCCATGTATTCAATTCCGGCGTAAATATCTTCTGTATTTTCGCGGAAAATGTGCATGTCGACCAATGATGGGAAACGAACAGGTGAGGGGACTCCCTTGAACCACCTCACCGGGCGGAGGCAAACAAATAAATCGAGCGACTGCCGCAGCGCCACATTCAGCGATCGGATTCCTTCTCCAACCGGAGTTTGGAGCGGACCTTTAATTCCTACAAGGTATTTCCTGAATGCTTCAATGGTTTCGGCGGGGAGGTAGCTCCCGGTTTGCCTGAAAGCTTTTTCTCCGGCAAGCACTTCTTTCCAGGTAATTTTCTTTTTTCCGTTGTATGCTTTATCCACGGCGGCATCAATCACTTTTTGTGTTGGCAAAGAAATATCGTGCCCAATGCCGTCGCCTTCAATAAAAGGAATTACCGGGTTATTGGGAACTTTAAGAATGCCGTTTACTTTTTCAATTCTATCCATTTTTTCGTCTTGCCTTTTAAGCATAATGCCGCATTAAGATAACAAAATTACCTGATTAAGCTATTTTCCCTTTAAATTCTCTTTTTAACCGGATGTTTATCAATTTTCAGCATGACAATTGTTAATGTAGAACTATACGCGATTATTTCAGTTTTTGGTTCAGATTTTTTTCAAGCGCTTCCAAAAACTGCTGGGTTGTCAGGTAATGTTCTTCTTTCAAATTTTTTTCGTGAATGATTAAAGCCAGGTCTTTGGTCATTTTTCCTGATTCCACTGTTTCAATGCAAACCTGTTCGAGGGTATTGGCAAAATCTCTTAATTCCTGGTTGCCATCCAGTTTTCCCCTGAATTCGAGTCCGCGGGTCCATGCAAAAATGGAAGCGATTGGGTTGGTAGATGTCGGGTTTCCCTTTTGATGTTGCCTGAAATGACGTGTTACTGTTCCATGAGCTGCTTCGGCTTCCATAGTTTGACCATCAGGAGTTATCAGTGTCGAGGTCATCAGTCCGAGTGAACCAAATCCCTGGGCCACGGTATCGCTCTGAACGTCGCCGTCGTAGTTTTTGCAGGCCCACACAAAACCGCCTTCCCATTTCATGGCAGCGGCTACCATATCGTCAATCAAACGGTGCTCATAAGTAATTCCGGCTTCTTCAAATTTTTCCTGGTATTCGGTTTCAAATATTTCCTGAAATATGTCTTTAAACCGTCCGTCGTAACTTTTCAGGATAGTGTTTTTGGTTGACATGTATAACGGCCATTTTTTCATAAGTGCCTGGTTCATACACGAACGTGCAAATCCACGAATGGATTTATCGGTGTTGTACATGGCCATGGCAACTCCGTCTCCTTCAAAATCGAAAACCTCGTGCGAAATAGGTTTACTGCCGTCTTCGGGGGTGAAAGTAATGGTAAGTTTCCCTTTTCCTTTGGTCAGAAAATCGGTTGCCCGGTACTGGTCCCCATAGGCATGACGCCCGATGCAGATGGGTTTTTTCCAGCCAGGTACCAGTCGCGGAATATTTTTTATTAAAATCGGTTCACGGAAAACAGTCCCTCCGATAATGTTGCGGATGGTGCCGTTGGGCGATTTCCACATTTTTTTCAACCCAAATTCTTCCACACGGGTTTCATCTGGAGTGATGGTCGCGCATTTAACGCCCACTCCATATTTTTTTATGGCATTTGCAGCATCAACTGTCACCTGGTCATCTGTGTCATCCCTGCTTTCGATGCTGAGGTCGTAATATTTCAAATCGATATCGAGATAGGGTAGGATCAGTTTCTGTTTAATAAATTCCCAGATTACCCGGGTCATTTCATCACCGTCGAGTTCCACAACCGGATTTTGAACTTTAATTTTTGTCATGTTAACTGTAAATTTTTGTTTTGTATTTTTGTTGTTTCAAAAACATATTATTACCACTTGCGCCCGCAAAATCATTCTGTAATGAATTAAAATTTTACTGGAATCAGCTTTTGCCGGAATGCTGATTACTGATTTTGTTTCCGGATTAGATTTAGCGCCGAACCAGCTTTGAACCATTCAATTTGCTGGGCATTGTAAGTGTGGTTCAACTTTATTGTATCTTTTGATCCATCGGCATGTTCTACTTCAACAGTCAGTTGTTTCCTCGGTGTAAATTCATTCAAATCCACAAAATGAAATGTGTCGTCTTCCTGTATCCGATCGTAATCATTTTCATTATCGAACGTAAGTGCCAGCATTCCCTGTTTTTTCAGGTTGGTTTCATGAATTCTGGCAAATGATTTTACCAGCACTGCGCGAACGCCAAGATGTCGTGGCTCCATTGCGGCGTGTTCGCGCGATGAGCCTTCGCCGTAGTTGTGGTCGCCGACAATCACGGTCGGAATTCCTTTTTCTTTGTATGCGCGTTGCACATCCGGTACTTTTCCGTATTCGCCGGTAAGCTGATTTTTTACTTTGTTCGATTCATTATTGAATGCATTTTCAGCGCCAATCAGGAGGTTGTTCGAAATATTATCGAGATGGCCACGAAACCGAAGCCACGGACCAGCCATTGAAATATGATCGGTGGTGCATTTACCAAGGGCTTTTATGAGGAGCTTTGCGCCGGTAATGTTTTTTCCGTCCCACGGATCGAAAGGCGACAGCAACTGCAGCCGTTTGGAGTCCGGATCGACCGTAACATCCACTTTTGAGCCATCTTTGGCCGGAGCCTGGTAGCCCGGATCTTTTACATCGAATCCTTTGGTTGGCAGTTCAAACCCTGTTGGCGGGTCGAGTTTTACAGTTTCTCCTTTTTCATTTACCAGCGTATCGTTAACCGGGTCAAAATCGAGCCGGCCTGAGATAGCAATGGCTGTTACAAGTTCGGGCGATGTTACAAATGCGTGGGTGTTGGGGTTCCCGTCGTTACGTTTCGAGAAATTCCGGTTAAATGAATGAACAATGGTATTTTTTTCATTTTTGTCGGCTCCCGGGCGCGCCCACTGACCGATGCACGGCCCGCAGGCATTGGCAAACACTTTGCCTCCCATTTGTTCGAAAATGTCAATAAATCCATCGCGCTCAATGGTGTACCTAACCTGCTCGGAACCCGGAGTAATGGTAAATTCCGACTTTGATTTCAGGCCTTTGTCAACTGCCTGTTTGGCAATGGACGAAGCCCGTGAAATATCTTCGTACGAAGAGTTGGTACAACTTCCAATTAACCCGACAGAAACATTTATCGGCCAGCCGTGTTTTTTGGCGGCTTCTTTAATTTTTGAAACCGGTGTTGCCAGGTCGGGAGTATACGGGCCGTTAATGTGGGGCTCAAGTTCCGAAAGGTTTATTTCAATAACCTGGTCGTAATATTTTTCAGGATTGTCGTAAATCTCAGTATCGGGAGCAAGTACATCTTTTAATTCATTTGCCAGCTTTGCAACTTCTTTTCTGCCGGTTGCTTTCAGGTACCGTTCCATGCTTTCGTCGTAGGCAAACAAGCTGGTAGTGGCGCCCACTTCGGCTCCCATGTTACAAATTGTTCCTTTTCCGGTGGCTGAAATTGATTCAGCGCCTTCGCCAAAATATTCGATAATTGCTCCGGTCCCACCTTTCACGGTTAAAATTCCGGCTACTTTCAGGATAATATCCTTGGGTGCTGTCCAGCCGCTTAAATTACCGGTAAGTTTAACACCAATTAATTTTGGCATTTTCAATTCCCAGGGCATTCCGGCCATTACGTCGACTGCATCGGCGCCGCCAACGCCAATGGCTACCATACCGAGCCCGCCGGCATTTGGTGTGTGCGAGTCGGTTCCAATCATCATTCCCCCCGGGAATGCATAATTTTCGAGCACTACCTGGTGAATAATACCGGCCCCCGGTTTCCAAAAACCAATTCCGTATTTATTGGAGACCGATTCCAGAAAATCGAAAACTTCCTTGTTGGCATCCTTTGAAACGCTGAGATCGGTCTTACCTTCTACCTGCGCCTGTATGAGGTGGTCGCAGTGCACTGTAGATGGGACTGCAGTGGTATCTTTTCCGGAATTCATGAATTGTAAAAGCGCCATTTGCGCCGTAGCATCCTGCATGGCAACACGGTCGGGTGCGAAGTCAACATAATCAGTTCCCCGTTCAAATTGCTCGAGTTGCTGCGTTTCGTATAAATGGGCATAAAGAATTTTTTCGGCATAGGTCATTGGGCGGTTTAACTTTTTCTGTGCTATTTTTACCCTTTCAGATAACTGGCTGTAAACGTTTTTAATCAGATCTAAATCAAACATATCGAGTTAATTTTTTAATGTTTTTTTATGAAAGAAGTCATGAAAATCAACAATAAAAACTGCTAAAAGTTGCAAAATACCAAAGTATTTTCAATAGCGAGGCTAAATATATAGATAATTAAATATGTTGAAAATAGTATGCATCTATTTAGAATGAATAAAAAAAAGGCTCCTGTTATTAAAGAAGCTTTTTGAAATTATGCTTAATGTAAAGCTGACCCTAAAATTTTACTTCAATTATGGTACCGATATTATAGTGTCCTCATATATTCGATGTAATTGTTCCGGTTTCCTTTTTAATGATTTTAATTTTGATTTTTATTGCATTTTTGAAATTTCGATGATTTTTGCAGCAATGTCTTTCAAATCGAGAATATAATCGGGGTTAAACAATTTAATTGCTGTTTCGGGCATTGTTTTGGCAAAAGCGGTTTCAGGGTTTTCAACTACGGTTGTTCCGCCATTTTCTTTTATTGTTTGCAACCCGGCAGCGCCGTCGTTGTTTGAACCGGTAAGCAAAATCCCAACCAGATTATCTTTTACCGACCATGCGGCGGTTTCAAACAGCACATCGATTGCCGGCCTGGAAAAATTAACTTTTTCATCGGTTGAAAGGCTCAGTGTAAAATTTTTTTCCATGAGCAAATGGTAATTGGGCGGGGCAAAATAAACAGTCTGTTCTCTCAACGGTTCTTTTTCCTCGGCCTCTTTTACTTTGTAATGGCTGTGTTTTTCGAGCAGCGACATGTAGGTATCTATGTTATTGTTGCCTATGTGCAAAACCACAGCTATCGGGATTTTAAAACCGGAAGGAAGAGCTGTAATCACTTTTTTTACAGTTTCCATTCCACCAAAAGAGGCACCCATTACAATTACTTTTATCATTTTGTCACCGGTAATTTTTTATAAATTTTCATTTTCTTGTCAATAATGTCATATTTTTCTTCATAGTCGGAGAAACGGAGGCTTTCCTTTGTGCCGAGACACAGAAAACCCCGTTTTGTGAGGCTCTCCGAAAAGAGTCCGAGTACTTTATTTTGTAGTACCTTGTCAAAATAGATCAATACGTTGCGACAGAACACAAGGTTTACTTCTGCAAATACTCCGTCGGTAACAAGGTTGTGATCTGCAAAAACAATATTTTTTGAAAGTGATTTGTCAAACAGCACCGAACCGTATTTTGAAGTGTAATAATCGGAAAGTTCGCCTTTTCCGCCGGCTTCTTTATAATTTTTGGAAAAAAGTTCCATGTCGCGCTTGCTGTAAATTCCCTGCCTGGCTTTTTCCAGCACATTTTTATTGAAATCGGTGGCATATATTTGTGTTTTGTTTTGAAGGTTTTCTTCTTTCAGCAAAATAGCCAGCGAATATACTTCTTCGCCCGAAGAACAACCTGCAAGCCACACCTTAATATGTGCATAGGTTCTCAGGTCGGGAACCACCTTTTCGCGGAATGACCTGTAAAAATCCGGATCGCGAAACATTTCGGTAACATTGATGGACAGGTCCTGCAAAAAAATCCGGTAAAAATCTTTTTCCCATAAAACTTTGCCCTGAAGTTCGGAAACTGAATCCAGTTTACTGAGCTTTAACCGCTGATTAATTCTGCGCCGCAGATGGGCTTTGCTGTAATTTCTGAAATCATAACCGTATTTCATGTTTACTGCCTGCAATAGTAAATCCAGTTCTATGTCTTCCGTGGCGAGATTATTCCGGTTCATTTTTTATTAAGGGTCAGTTGGTTCCTGACTGCTCGTTTTATTATCTTTTTCAGTTCATTCTGTTTAAACGGCTTACTTATAAAATCGTTCATGCCGGCATCAAAGCATTTTTGTTTGTCTTCAGAAAAAGAATTGGCGGTAACAGCTACAATAAACACAGGATTTTCCACCTTTTCATTTTCTTCAATTTTACGTATTTGCTTCGCTGATTCCACTCCATCGATTTCAGGCATTTGCATGTCCATTAAAATCAGGTCGTAATTATTTTTCCGGAACATTTCTATGGCTTTTTTTCCATTAGCGGCTATGTCGCATTTAATGCCAGATTTTTGCAAAAGAAGCTGGGTTACTTTTTGATTTACCGGATTGTCCTCGGCATAAAGGATTTTTACATCTTCCGGGATTTCGTTGTTGCTGGCGGGATTTCCATTTTGTTGTATTTCCTGATAACTGAATTTTAACCTGACCCGGAATTGAGAGCCTTCTCCTACTTTACTGGTTACTCCAATTTCGCCTCCCATGAGTGAAACAAGATTGTTGCAAATTGCCAGCCCAAGTCCGGTGCCGCCATATCTTCGGGTGGTGGAACTTTCGGTTTGCGAAAACTCTTTAAACAGTTTTTGGGTTCCTTCTTCCGAAATGCCAATTCCTGTATCGGTAATTTTAAAGAGCAATTCAATTTGTGTTGTTTCTTTTTTTATTGTTTCAACTTCAACCGTTACACTGCCTTCATCTGTAAATTTAATGGCATTGTTAATAAGATTGGTAATAATCTGGTTGAGACGGTATGGATCGCCTAAAAGTTGTCCCGGTATTTGTTCATCGATATTTGCCGACAATTGAATGTTTTTTTTATCGGCATTGAATTTTAGAAGTTTTACGGCATTTTCCACTATTTTGCGAACATCAAATTCAATGTTTTCCAACTGAATTTGTCCGGATTCGATTTTTGAAAAATCAAGAATATCATTTACAATATTCAGCAGGTTTTCGCCCGAGGTGGTTATAATTTCAGCCAGTTCCTTTTGTTTCTTTTCCAGGCCCGATTCTTCCAGAATTTTCGATAGCCCCAGGATTCCGTTCAGCGGGGTTCTGATTTCGTGCGACATGTTGGCCAGAAACATGGATTTTACACGGGTAGCTTCTTCTGCTTTTTTCTTTTGAATTTCAAGTTCTTTGTTGTTCTCTTCCAGTTTAATCAGAAGGCTTTTTAACTCCTGTTTCTGGCGGTGCAAATCGAGAAAATTCTTCACCTTGCCCACAATTATTTCAGGAATGATGGGTTTTGGTATGAAATCTACCGCCCCGGTTTCAATGCCTTTAATTATGTGCAGTTCACTTTGGTGGATAGCCGAAACAAAAATAACCGGCAGGTACCTTGTTTTTTTTCGTTTGCGCATCAGTGCAAGCGTTTCGTAGCCATCTATTCCGGGCATTTGTACATCCAGAATGGCCAGTGCAAAATCGTCGTGTATTGTTTTTCTCAAAGCGTCACTTCCCGATGTTGCTTTTACAAATGTTACATCAAAATCGCCCAGCACCATTTCAAGGCTCACCAGGTTTTCTTCCAAATCATCTACGAGCAAGATTTTTGGTTTTTCCATAAATTATTTAAATAACCATATTTTTAATAACGATAGTAATTTTTCCACATCCACCGGTTTCGAAATGTAATCATTCGCTCCGCTGTCAATGGCTTTTTGATAATCTTCCTTCATTGCTTTGGCCGTGAGTGTAATGATGGGAATGTTTTCCAGCGCGGGAATTTTTCTTATTTCCTGCATTGCTTCATAACCATTCATAACCGGCATCATTATATCCATCAGCACCAGGTCGATGTTTGGGTTGTCCTTTAAAACATCGATGGCTGTTTTCCCGTTTTCTGCTTCAAATACTTCAATATCCCGTTCTTCCAGAATTTGTGCCAATGCAAAAACATTGCGGATATCGTCGTCTACCACCAGTACTTTTTTCCCTTTAAAACCTGAAGCGTTGTCTTCATCTCCCGAAACAGTGTATGTTCCGGGTGCCCTGTTTTCTACCTGGTGAAGAAACAAAGTTACTTCGTCCATTAGCCTGTCGTCCGACTTAACTCCTTTTATTACAATGGAGTCGGAATATTTTTGCAGTGCCTTCAGTTCCTGTTGAGAAAGCTCCCGTGCTGTGTGTATGATAACATTTGGAATGGGAATACTGTTATCTTTTAATTTTTTCAGCAATTCGCTTCCCGAATAATCGGGTAATCCCAAATCAAGGATAATGCAGTCGAATGGTTTGGTGGAAATTAAATCATAAGCCTGCTGTGCTGTTTTGGCTTCGTGAATAATAATGTCCTTATTTTCAAAAAGCAGTTGAATGGCTTCGCGTGTGG
>JBMCIT010000031.1:0-10478 GCA_048616715.1 Tangfeifania sp.
AAAAAAATATCAGCAACGAAATTGACCTGGTGCTGGAATCAGTGGATTATGCAAAATCTGGGAAAAAATTTTCACGAGATGAGTTTAATGAAAGATAAATTTTTTCTGGACACCAATATTCTGGTTTATACCCTGTTTGTGAAGTCCTTCCTTACAGTGTACTCTGTTTCAACGCACTTGAAATAATGGAGAGATGGAAGTTTTCTTTTTACGATTCGATGATTATTGCTTCGGCAATGGAATCGGAGTGTACTATTCTTTATTCTGAAGGCATGCAACACAACCAAAAATTATTCAATTTGAAAATTGTCAACCCGTTTATCTGATTCATAATCTGAATAGCCTGCAACTGCCTACTGCCAACTGATCTCTGCCTACTTCTTCTCTCCCGCCCATTCCAATTTTTGGTCCACCCGTAAAATGATTTTTTCATTGTCGATGAGCCATTTCACTGCCACCATCATTTTTTCGCGGTTGCCTTTTAGTTTCAAAAGAAGGTGTTCGTAGGTAGACGGAGTTTCCAGAATTTTCTTTACCTGCCTGCTGATCTCAGAAAAACCAAACGGGGTAAGTTCCAATGCTTTCAGTGATTGACAAACGTCGCACATGCCGCAATCGTTAGAATCGGTTTCGCCAAAGTATTCCAGCAGCAAGCGGCTCCGGCAGGTAGTTTTTGAGGTGGCATAATGTATCACAGCCTCCACACGGTTCAGGAAATCTTTTTTGCGAACGTCGTAATTCTCTTTCGTAATTTTTAACCGCTCCGGAGCAATCCTTTCTTTGCTGAAATAAATAAACGGTGTTCGGTTACGGGGCACATAATCGATGATTTTCGATTTGCGGAGGTGCTTTAAAAATGAATACACTTTTTCCTGCGTGATGCCGGCACGGCGGGCCAGCAAATCTTCGTCGATGGAAACGTAGCCGTTAAAAAGTCCGGTGTACGAACGTAAAATGAGTTTTATGAATCCGTCGAGTGAAGCATTTTCCACCTGAAATTTGTACAAATCGTCGCGCGAAACAGTGAAAAATATCCGCGACGGACTATCGATTTCCTCGGTAAACTCCAGGTAACCTTCCCGCTGTAAAATTTTCAAACTGTTATAAACCTGCGCCTGCTGAAACCGGAATGCCTGGGCAAATCCCTGCAGGCTGAATTCGAAAACCTGCCCTTTGCCAAATCCTACTGCAACCTGCAAATAGTTGCAAAGTGCATGGTACACTTTTTTTATAAATTCGGGCTCAGGAAAAGCAGTAGTCACATGCTTTTTCAGTTTTGTTTTGTCGGCGTTGTTAAACAACAAAACTGCTGCCGACTTTTTGCCATCGCGGCCTGCCCTGCCCGCTTCCTGGAAATAGGCCTCCAGCGAGTCGGGCGGATCGTAATGCACCACAAAACGCACATCCGGTTTATCGATTCCCATCCCGAAAGCATTGGTAGAAACAATCACCCGCGTTTTTCCCGAAAGCCATTTGTCCTGCTTCTCACTACGGACCGGATTGCTAAGGCCTGCATGGTAAAAATCGGCGGAAATCCCGTTTTTGCATAGCTCTGAAGTAATCTCACGGGTTCCTTTCCTGCTGCGCACGTATACTATTCCCGATCCTTTTACTTTTTTAAGTGTTTCAAGCAGGTAGCCCATTTTGTTCTCCCGCAGCCTCACGAGGTAACCCAGGTTTTCACGCTCAAACGACATTTTCAGCACATTGGGGGATGCGAATCCCAGTTTCTTCTGAATATCTTCGGTTACTTTTGGTGTGGCTGTGGCCGTTAATGCCAAAAATTTAACATCAGGTAAAAATTCGCGAATCCGGATAATGTTGAGGTAACTTGGCCTGAAATCGTAGCCCCACTGCGAAATACAGTGCGCCTCGTCAACCGTTATTAGGTTTACATTCATCTTTCCGAGCCGCTCACGAAACACCTCTGAGTTCAGCCTTTCAGGTGAAACATAAAGGAATTTGTAATCACCCCAAACAGCATTGTCGAGTGTTAATTTAATTTCGCGGGAAGACATTCCGCTATGAATTTTCAGGGCCTTAATATCTTTATTCTGAAGGTTCTGGACCTGGTCTTTCATCAGGGCAATCAACGGAGTTATTACGATGCAAATACCTTTTACCGACAAGGAGTAAACCTGAAAAGTAATCGACTTCCCCCCACCGGTAGGCATCAGGCCGAGCGTATCTTTTCCGGAGGCTACCGATTCAATAATATCGAGCTGCAAATAACGAAACTCCGAATAGCCCCAGTAACGTGCCAGTATTTGTTCATAGCGATTCATCAGGTACAAAATAAGAAATCATTTTTCAGCATCACCCATAATTCAACAAAAAAAGAGAACAGGCAGTAGTTTTTGGTTTAACAATTTTTATCAACCAAATCCCCGCCGATCACATTTTTTACCAATAGTTCTAACCTATTTTTTTGTAGTTTTGCGGATTAATATAAATATAAAAACAGAGGCTCATGTCGTTTCTTTCTGAAAAAGTAGCTTTTGAAGGGTTAACCTTCGATGACGTATTGTTACTACCCTCCTATTCCGAGGTAATGCCCCGCAATGTGGATCTCACTTCTCATTTTTCGCGTAACATCATCATTAATGCCCCTATCGTAACTGCTGCCATGGACACAGTTACCGAGTACAAGATGGCCATTGCCATTGCCCGTGAAGGTGGTATCGGGGTTATTCATAAAAACATGGATATTGAAGAACAGGCCCACCAGGTAACAACGGTAAAAAGAGCAGAAAACGGAATGATTTACGATCCGATTACCATCACCCGTGAAAAAGTAGTAGCTGATGCGCTGGATATTATGGCCAAATTCAAAATTGGCGGTATCCCGGTGGTGGACGGCGAAGGACATTTGGTAGGTATTGTTACCAACCGCGACCTCAGGTTTGAGAAAGATATGAACCGCCCGATTGAAGAGGTAATGACCCATGAAAAACTGGTGTCAACCACGGAATCGACCGATTTGGAAAAAGCTGCTGCCATACTTCAGCGGTATAAAATCGAGAAGCTGCCGGTGGTCGATAAAAACAACAAGCTAATTGGACTTGTAACCTACAAAGACATTACCAAGGCAAAAGACAAACCACTGGCCTGCAAAGACGAAAAAGGCCGTTTGCGCGTTGCTGCCGGAATCGGAATTGCACACGATACCATGGACCGCGTTGATGAACTAATTAAGGCTCAGGTTGATGCACTGGTGATCGACACAGCACACGGGCATTCAAAGGGTGTGGTAGAAATGCTGAAGATGATAAAAAAGAAATACCCCGAAAAAGATATTGTTGCCGGAAATATTGGCACCGAAGAAGGCGCAAAAACACTTGTGAAAGCAGGCGCCGACGCAGTAAAAGCAGGTATCGGGCCGGGTTCAATTTGTACCACCCGTGTAATTGCAGGAGTTGGGATTCCACAGCTTTCGGCCATTTACAGCGTTTCAAAAGCCATTAAGGGAAGCAACATTCCGGTGATTGCCGATGGCGGCATCCGTTATTCAGGCGACATTGTGAAAGCCATTGCTGCCGGTGCCAATTCAGTGATGGCCGGCGGACTTTTTGCCGGAGTTGAAGAATCGCCCGGCGAAACAATCCTTTACCAGGGACGGAAATTCAAATCGTATCGCGGAATGGGTTCCATCGAAGCCATGCAAAAAGGCTCAAAAGACCGTTATTTCCAGGATATGGAAGAAGACATTAAAAAACTGGTGCCCGAGGGAATTGCTGCCCGGGTGCCTTACAAAGGAACACTTTACGAAGTACTTTACCAGCTAATGGGCGGTGTGCGTGCCGGGATGGGCTATTGCGGAGCCGGCAACATTGAAATGCTGCAAAAAGCGAAATTCACAAAAATTACAAACGCCGGGGTTACCGAAAGTCATCCGCACGATGTTTCAATTACACGCGAGGCGCCGAATTACAGCAGCCGCTGACTTTGATATTTAACAGGGATTTAACACATTCTCACCAGATTGATTTTCAGGTTGAAACAGAAAGCAGAATTTTAAGCGTATGAAATACACCATATTCTTTTTGGCAGTGGCATTTTTACTCAGCGGTTTTGCCAATGCGCAGAACAAAAAAGTGCTGCTCACCATTGGCGATCATGAAATTACCAGGGGCGAATTCGAACGTATTTACAAAAAAAACAACCAAAACCTGTCCGGGAAATCAGAATCGAAAACACCAAAAGAATACCTCGATTTATTTATCGATTACAAACTAAAGGTAATAGAAGCTGAAAACCTGCAAATGGACACCAGCCAGGCTTTTATAAATGAACTGACCGGTTACCGGAAAGAGCTGGCAGCCCCGTACCTGACGGATATGAAGTACGACGAAGCAATGGTAAAGGAGTTGTACAACCGAATGACCAAAGAAATTAATGCCAGCCATATTTTACTGCGGGTGCCCGAAAATGCATCGCGCACAGAAGAACAGGAAGTATTGCAAAAAGCTGAAAAAATCCGTAAAGAAATTCTGGAAGGTAAACCGTTTGAAGAAGCTGCAAAGGAATATTCCGAAGATCCCAGTGCTCAGCAAAATGCAGGAAACCTGGGTTATTTTACTGCTTTCCAGATGGTGGCTCCTTTCGAAAATGCAGCGTTTACAACTCCGGCAGGTGAAATTTCCGAACCGGTTCGCACCTCGTTCGGGTACCACCTAATCAAAGTTCATGACACAAGAAAAAACAGGGGTGAGATTAAAGTGGCCCACATCATGAAAATGTTTCCGCAGAATGCAGGGAATTTTGATAAACAACCGCTGAAAAACAAAATCGATTCAATTTACAGTGCCTTGCAAAACGGAGCCGATTTTGCTGAAATGGCAAAAAAACATTCCGACGATAAACGCTCGGGGGCGCAGGGAGGCGAAATGCCCTGGTTTGCAGCAGGCCGTATGATTCCTGAATTTTCGAAACCTGCATTCGAACTGGAAAACCCGGGAGACATGACCAGGCCCGTTGAAACACAGTTCGGTTACCATATCATCAAAAAAATTGACGAGCGACCTGTACCTTCATTTGAAGAATCGAAAGCTGAAATTGAAACCCGCATACAAAGAGACCCGGCCCGCAGTCAGTCGAGCCGGAAAGTTTTTGTTGAAAAGCTGAAAAATGAATACAATTTCAGCGAAAACGCTGCAAATCTCAAAAAGCTGGAAACTTTAACAATCGATGCAAAACCTGAGGAGGAACTGATTCTTTTCACCATCGATAACAAAAGTTTCGGGTTACCGGATTTCCAGAAGTACCTGAAAAAAGAAAATATCCGGGCGGGCAATTATTCGCGCCATTACAGCGACTGGGTGCAGTCGGAAATTATTGCGCTGGAAAATGCAAAGCTGGAGGAAAAGCATCCCGATTTCAGGTACCTGCTGAAAGAATACCACGATGGAATTTTGCTCTTCAACATTATGGAGGAAAAAATCTGGAATTTTGCAGCACAGGACACAACCGGACTGAAAGCATTTTACGAAAAGAACAAAGGAAAATACGAATGGGAAGAACGTTTTTCAGGGTTAATTATAACTTGTAAAAACAAAACGTGCAGAGAAGAAACTGAAAAATATTTCTCAGCCGGAATGACAAAGGAAGAGATTGAAGATGTGCTGAACAAGGAAGAAAAACAAATTGAAATAAAGGAAGGAAAATGGGAGGAAGGAACCAGCGAGGTGGTTGATTACTATGTTTGGAGCGGTGCCGACACAGGCAATTTTAATCCCGAACTTACTTTCATTCGCGGTGATATTATTCCCCCGGAACCAAAAACGCTCGAAGAGGCACGGGGTTTGTATATATCAGATTACCAAAATTATCTCGAAAAAAAATGGCTGAAAGAATTGCGAAAAAAATATAAAATCAAAATAAACAGAAAAGTATTGAAAACAATTGCTGATGCTTAAAAACTTACTGAAATACCTTTTTGCAACGCTGCCCCTCTTTGTTTTTTTCGGGTGCGAAAACAAAACCGTATCCGATGGTGAAGCAGTTGCAAAAGTGGGGACGAGCAAACTTTATCACGAGGATGTTTCATCAGTTATTCCTGATAATTTAAGAAAAGAAGACAGTATTTTAATGGCCGACGATTACATCAGGAAATGGATAAAACAGGAATTGCTGCTCAGAAAAGCCGAAGAAAATCTTTCGGAAGCAGAAAAAGATGTTTCGAAGCAACTGGAAGAATACCGCAAATCGCTGATATTGTACCGGTATAAAAATGAGCTGATGAAACAGCGTATGGACACATCAGTTTCTGAAGCACAAATCCTTGATTATTATACTGAAAATCCGGAGAAATTTATGCTTAATAAAAATATTGTGAAAGCAATTTTCATAAAAATTCCCGCCGAATTTGCCAATCCGGAGCAACTGAAAGCGATGTGCAAAGATACCAGCACAGAAGGAATAATTGAATTGCGCGATTACTGCGTGCAATATGCAAAAGTGTTTGATATATTTGTTGACCGCTGGGTTAGTTTTCAGACAATTGCCAATTATATTCCGGAAATTATAGAAAATCAGGAACAGTTTTTGAAAAACAACCAGTTCATTGAACGTACGGATTCAGATTATTACTACCTGGTTTCTATACTCGACTACAAATTGAAAAACGAACAGGCGCCGATTGAATATGTTAATGACAAAATTAAAAACCTGATTTTAAACCGGCGGAAAATTGATTTTCTGAAACAACTGGAAAACAATGTTTACACAGAAGGAATTGAAAAAAATAAATTTAAAATATTAAAAACCGAATTAAATGGTAACGAATAGAATATTTAAAACAGGCAGTTTATTGCTGCTATCACTGTTGATTACAGGAATTACACACGCCCAGGACAAAGTGGTTGACCAGATTGTGGCCATTGTTGGGGGTAACATTGTACTTAAATCGGACATTGAAAGAATGTATATTGACCAGCAGGCCCAGGGAATTACCTCTGATGGCGACATGAAATGTGAAATACTGGAAAATATTCTGGTAGACAAACTTTTGATTGCCGAAGCCGAAATGGACACACTGATTACAGTTACTCCCAGCCAGGTAAACCAGCAAATGGAAGGACAGATGCAAATGTACATTTCACACTTTGGCTCGGAACAGGCTGTTGAAAATTACTTTAAAAAACCAGTTGCCGAAATTAAAGCAGACTGGCAGGAAATGATTCGCAACCAGCTGCTCAGTTCGCAGATGCAACAAAAAATTGTTCAGGATGTAACGGCAACGCCAAGCGAAGTGAGAAGCTTCTACCGTTCCTTGCCGGAAGAGGAAATTCCGGTTATTCCCACACAATATGAATATGCACAAATTACCATGCGGCCTGAAATCAGCCTTGAGGAAGAAAACCGGGTTAAAGCAGAATTGCGCGAATTAAAAAAACGGATTGAAGAAGGATCCAGCTTTGCCGCAATGGCTGTTTTATACTCCGAAGGGCCATCGGCAAACGATGGGGGCGAAATTGGCTACAACGGGCGCGCAGAACTCGACCCCGAATATGCTGCCGCCGCATTTAACCTAAAAGATGGCCAGGTTTCCAACGTAGTAGAAAGTGAGTTTGGATACCACATCATCCAACTTATCGATAGACAAGGTGCAAAAGTTAATACCCGTCATATTCTGATGAGACCAAAAGTAGAAGCCGAAGCGAAAGAGCAGACACTAAGCAGGCTCGATAGCCTTGCAAACATGATCCGAAAAGAAGAAATTCCTTTCGAAGAGGCGGCACGGCTCTTTTCAACAGATAAAAACACCCGTAATAATGGTGGGGTTGCCATCAATCCCAATACCATGTCTTCAAAATTCACATTGGAAGAACTGAGTGGGGATATCAGTAAAATTTTGACAGGACTGAAAATCAACGAAATTTCAGACCCGTTTGAAACAATTGACCCGGATAGCAGGCAAACTGTTTTCAAAATTGTAAAACTCATTGATAAAACTGAAGGACACACTGCAAACCTTCAAAACGATTACCAGAAAATTGCCGATCTTTTCCTGGCCCAAAAAAAAGAAAAAACCCTGGAAAAATGGATTGCAGAAAAACAGGCTGATACCTACATCCGAATTGACGACACCTATGCCAACTGCAATTTTGAGTTTAATAACTGGATGAAGTAAAACCTGTGGAAAAGTATTTTTAAACGTTGAAAAGAAAAGGAACGAATGGAATTTAAAAACGATGTTGAAGCACTCGATGCACTGCGCGCAAAGTTTGATGATTTAAGAAATGAAATAACCCGGGTAATTTACGGGCAGGATGAAATCATTACCCAGGTAATGGTGTCACTCTTCAGCAGGGGCCACGTATTACTGGTTGGAGTGCCCGGGCTTGCAAAAACCCTAATGGTTACTACCATCGCAAAAATCCTCGGATTAAAATACAGCCGCATCCAGTTTACCCCCGACCTGATGCCATCAGACATCATCGGCACTGAAATTCTGGACAAAGAGCGCCAGTTTAAATTTATTCAGGGGCCGTTGTTCGCCAACATTATCCTGGCTGACGAAATTAACCGGACACCGCCCAAAACCCAATCGGCGCTGTTAGAGGCTATGCAGGAACGGGCAATTACTGCCGCCGGACAACGATTCGAACTCGAGAGCCCGTTTTTTGTACTGGCAACCCAAAACCCAATTGAGCAGGAAGGAACTTATCCGCTGCCCGAAGCGCAACTCGACCGTTTTATGTTTTCAGTGTGGCTCGACTACCCAAAATATGAAGATGAAATTACCATTGTTAAAAACACAACATCCAACCTGCTGTTTAAACTCAACCCGGTAATTACAGCCAAAGAAATTATTTTTTACCAGGATTTAATCCGAAAAATCCCGATTAACGACAATGTGCTGAATTATGCGGTAACACTTGCAGCCAAAACACGCCCCGGAAACGGCATGGCCGCCGAAGTTGCAGAACAGTACCTGAAATGGGGCGCCGGCCCGAGGGCGTCGCAGTATTTGGTTGTGGGAGCAAAAACTCATGCCGCATTGCGCGGGAAATATTCACCCGATATTGAAGATGTGCAGGCAGTTGCACCATCAATTTTGCGTCACCGCATTATTAAAAACTACAAGGCGGAGGCTGAAAATATTTCAGTGGGAAAAATTATAGAAAAACTGCTTTAATGTTTTACAGGGTTGCCCATATTAAACTCATAGCTGCTTTTATTAGCCGGGCAAACCTGCTGGTACTGCTGGTGCTTTTATCGCTTTTTTCGTATTCACAGGAAAAAAAAAGGGTAGATATCGAACAAGCCGACTTTCTGGAAGCCGATGACAACATTGCACCAAATGCCCAGCGCCTTGTGGGGAACGTAAAAATCCGCCACCAAGATGTGCTAATGTGGGCCGACAGCGCCTATACCTATTCCGGCACAAACAGGGTAGATGCTTTTGGAAATGTACACATCAACAAAAACGACACACTCGATCTTTTTGCCCACAAAATTTATTACAACGGCGACAATAGTTTTGCACAGGCCATCGGCGATGTTATCCTGAAAAACAAATCGACCACCCTTTACGCCGATACACTTGATTACAACCTCGACACCAACATCGGTTATTACGACGATTACGGAAAAATTGTTGACAGCACAAATGTTTTAACCAGTTTAATTGGCAGATATTTTATTGACGAAGACGTGGTTCATTTTTACCATGATGTGGAAGCTTACGGCGATGACTATACCCTTTCGGGCGACACCATGGTTTACAATACCGAAACCGGCCGCATTTCTATAACAGGGCCCACTACCATCCGCGATTCGTCAAACACGTTATATGCCGAAGACGGGTGGTACGACTCAAAAACCGGGGAAGCGGAACTGCTCAAAAATCCACGTGTTTTTAATGATAAGCAGGAACTCACCGCCAATTACATAAAATATAACGAAAAGGATGGAAGCGGCCGGGCACTGGACCGGGTAAGAATTCATGATTTCGATAATAAAAGCATCGTTACCGGAAATACCGTTATTTACGACGACAGCATGGAAATTGCCACGGTAACCGATTCGGCCCTTTTTATGATGTATTCCGAAAAAGATGATACGCTGTTTCTTCATGCCGATACCCTGCGTGCTGCCCCCGACACTATTCCCGATGAAAAAATTATTAAAGCTTTTTACGGCGCACGTTTTTTCCGTTCTGATATGCAGGGAATTTGCGATTCGCTGGTTTATTTCACCAAAGACTCCGTTGTTCAGTTGCATCAAAATCCGGTTGTCTGGTCCGAAGTGCATCAACTCAGCGCCGATTACATCGAAATGCAGCAAAAAACAGACTCCCCCGATGAAATGATCCTGAAAAATAACAGCTTTATCATTTCAAAACTCGATTCAGGCCGGTTCGACCAGATTAAAGGGAAAAATATGACAGGCTACGTTGTAAACAATGAATTGCAAAGAATTGATGTAAACGGCAATGGACAGACACTTTACTATGCCCGCGAAGACAGCGCAAT
>JBMCIT010000032.1:0-9796 GCA_048616715.1 Tangfeifania sp.
AATTTGTGCAACTGAAAAAAGCCAACATCGGCACCTACCAGATTTTTCAGGAGACTTACCACCGCGAAACCTACAACAAAGTGCACCTTGGAGGCAAAAAACGCGATTACAACTGGCGGGCCTGGTCGTTGCACCGCGCTATGGAAGCCGGCATCGACGACCTGGGAATTGGCGTGCTTTTCGGGCTGTTTGATTACCGTTTCGAAATCCTGGCCATGATGCAGCACATTCGTGAGCTTGAAAAACAGTTTGGAGTGGGGCCGCATACCATCAGTGTTCCACGTCTGGAACCGGCCACCGGCAGCGACCTGGCCGCTCATCCCCCCTTCCCGGTTTCCGATATCGATTTCCGGAAAATTGTGGCCATCCTGCGCCTCGCTGTTCCCTACACCGGTATCATTATGTCGACCCGCGAAACAGCACAGATGCGCCGCGAAACATTTGCGCTGGGTGTGAGTCAGATTTCGGCAGGCAGCCGCACCAATCCGGGAGGTTACGAACATGAGGAAAATGAAGATGATCCCTCGGGCCAGTTTAGTCTGGGCGACCATCGCCCGCTGGATGAAGTGATTCAGGATGTAGCAAAAATGGGGTATATCCCGTCCTTCTGCACAGCTTGTTACCGCCTCGGCCGCACCGGTCAGGACTTTATGGATTTGGCCAAACCCGGCGACATCAAACTGCATTGCGCACCAAACGGGTTGTCATCGTTTAAAGAATACCTGCAAAATTATGCTTCACCCGAAACCGAGGAAATCGGAAACCGGCTCATAAAAGATACGATTGCCGGAATGGACGGGCTGGCCAGACAACGCGCCGAGAAACTGGTGAAACGTGTTGAAGCCGGAAGAGATGATGTGTATTGTTGAAAGAAAGCTGGAAGACCGAAGTCAGAAGTCGGAAGTAGGAAGTCGGGAGTCAGAAGCTGTCAGTTAAATATTGATAATATTCAAAAGGTTTCTTAATTTTGAAAAAAGCTCATTATGGAAGAAATAAAATTTAAATACTGGAAAGACGGAGAGTTCTGGGTGGGATACCTTGAAATTTATCCTGACTACTGGACGCAAGGTAAATCTGAAGAAGAACTTGAAAAAAACCTGAGGAATTTATATCAGGATTTAACAAGCGGTGAACTTCCCGGTCCGGTTAAACAGGGAACTTTAAAAATAGCATGAAACGACGAAAACTAATAAAGATCATTGGAAAAAATAATAAGATGCTGAAACAAGTTCAGCATGACGTTCCAGAGTACCTTACCACCCTTAATAAAACCGTCACCCTGAACTTGTTTCAGGGTCTTAATTCCAAATATATTTATAACAGAAAAATGAAAACCTGGCTAAGCACATCATAAAAAATATTGAAAATCATTGAGGGAATAAAACTAACCGAATGGAAAATTTGCGAGTTGAAACCGATCTCCTTGGCCAAAAGCAAATCCCTGCTGATGCACTTTGGGGAATACACACTGCCCGGGCAGTCGGGAATTTCCCGCTGTCAGGAAAAACTGTTCACCCCGAATTAATAAAAGCTTATGGCGAAGTAAAACTGGCCTGTGCGCAAACCAACATTCAGCTTGGATTTTGGAAAGAAAATCCTGAAAAAGCAGACGCCATTGAAAAGGCCTGTTTTGAAATGAGCCAGGGTTTGCTTTCTGAGCACATACTTGTTGATGCGCTTCAGGGGGGTGCCGGAACCTCAACAAATATGAATGTAAACGAGGTGATTGCCAACCGGGCGCTTCAGTTGCTTGATAAAAAGTTAGGTAGCTACGATATTATTTCACCTCTGGACGATATCAACCTGCACCAATCCACCAACGACACTTTTCCGACTGCACTTAAAGTAGGAGCCATTCGTTTACTCCGTTTTCTCGAGCAGAGCGTGCTTGAATTGCAGGAAGCTTTTCAGCAAAAAGAAAAAGAGTTTGTACACATTGTAAAAATCGGCCGCACCCAGTTGCAGGATGCAGTATTAACAACACTTGGCCGCGAAATGAGCGCTTACGCAGAAGCATTCAACCGCGACCGCTGGCGTATTTACAAATGCGAAGAACGGCTGCGGGTGGTGAACCTGGGAGGAACCGCAATTGGAACCGGACTGGGCGCTCCCAGAAAATTCATTTTCAAAGTAACTGACCGCTTGCGCGAAAACACCGGAATTGGTCTGGCACGCAGTGAAAACCTCATCGACGGAACGCAAAACACCGATGTTTTTGTGGAAGTGTCCGGCATTTTAAAAGCCTGTGCTTCCAATTTGTACAAAATCAGCAACGACCTGCGACTTATGGGCAGTGGCCCTGTTGCCGGGTTCAACGAAATCAATCTCCCGGCACGGCAGGCGGGTTCGTCAATTATGCCCGGAAAAGTAAACCCGGTAATTCCGGAAGCTGTGGCGCAGGCTGCATTAACTGTTTTTGGAAATGACCAGGTAATCACACAGGCTTGCAGCGCCGGTAACCTCGAGCTCAACCAGTTTATGCCAATCATTGCACATGCACTGCTCGAAAACCTTTCATTGCTGAACAATGCATGTAACATATTCAATAAAAATTGTATTTCGGGAATTACAGCAAATCCGGATGTTTGCAAAAAAAATGTGGAAAATTCCACCGCCACTTTAACGGCGCTCGTACCAAAAATTGGCTATTCACGGGCAGCACAAATTGCTGAAACAGCCAAAAAGGAGAATATTTCAGTGAAAGAAGCAGCAATCCAGATTGGCATAATTTCGAACGAAGAATTTGAAAGTTTGATAAGCCCTGAAGCTGTAAACAAGTTAGGCAGTTAAAATACTGCATTCAAACAAAAATGCATATCACTAAAATTCAAACACTTATTATTTTTTTCATTAAAAAAGATAAAAAAGTATTAATATTCTTTGGAGTTAAAATATTTAGTTCTTAATATTGAATCGTATTTAATTAAAACAAAGAAGAAAATTAGAATTGTATAACTCAAAAATTCAGAAATTATGAAAAAAGTATTATTTGTATTTGCATTAGTTATGGCTTACGGTTTATCAGTTTCAACCGCAAGCGCAACAGTTGTTGAAGATGAAAAGGAAAAAGTAACAGCAGTAGCCGAAAAAGGCGATGATAAAAAAGCAGAAGCTGAAAAAACACCAAAAGCGAAAGCAAAAGCTGATGGCTGTGCCGATGGTGAAGCAAAAGCAGCAGCAAAAGCCGATGGTTGTGCCGATGGTGAGGCTAAAGCGAAAGCTAAAGCTGATGGTTGTGCCGGAAGTAAATCAGCAGCTAAAGCTGATGGATGCTCAGGTAGCAAAACTGCAGCTAAAGCTGATGGTTGTGCAGACAAAGAAAAAACTGCATCAGCCGAAAAATAAAATTTTGAAATAAAATTTCAACCATAAAGGCCGCTTTTTCAAGCGGCTTTTTTTTTGTACTTTCCGGCCATTAAAAAAAATCAATGAGGGCACCTAAAACTTTTCGTTTACACATCGGAATTTTCGGAAAACGGAACGCCGGAAAATCGAGCATTCTGAATGCGCTTACGCACCAGGATGTTTCCATTGTGTCGGAAGTAGCAGGCACCACCACCGATCCGGTGGAGAAACCTATGGAATTGCTGCCGCTGGGCCCGGTTCTGTTTATTGATACCGCCGGAATTGATGATACAGGCGATTTGGGCGGCAAACGCGTAAGCAAAACCCTGGCTGTTTTCGACCGTACCGACCTGGCAATAATTGTTACCAACTTTTTGGAATGGGGCAGCTACGAATTACAGGTGATGGAAGAATTCAAAAAGCGAGAAATCCCCTACATCATCGTTTTCAATAAAATTGACATCCACAGCGAACAAATTGATATCACGTCGGAACTGGACAGCCTGAAAATCAAATACGTATTTACTTCAGCTACCGAAGGGAAAGGTATCTTGGAACTCCGGCAATTACTGCTGCAATCGGCACCTGCCGACTTTATCAACCGCCCGAGCATTTTGGCCGATTTGGTTGGGCCCGGCGAATCGGCAGTTCTGGTGGTCCCCATCGATAAGGAAGCGCCCAAAGGCCGGCTGATTTTACCCCAGGTGCAGAGCATCCGCGATCTGCTCGACAACGACTCGTTTTGCATGGTAGTAAAAGAACGCGAATTGCGGCAGGCGCTTTCAATTATGAACAAACCGCCAAAACTGGTAGTTACCGATTCGCAGGCATTCTTAAAAGTTGCCGCCGACACACCGCCGGAAATCCCCATGACTTCCTTTTCCATACTTTTTGCACGATTCCAGGGCGATTTGCCCGAAATGGTGCGTGGAGCAATGGCCATCGACCACCTGAAAACAGGCGACAAAGTTTTGATTGCCGAAGCCTGTTCGCACCACCCCATTGGCGAAGATATCGGAACCGTAAAAATTCCGCGCTGGCTCACACAATATGTGGGCGGAAAACTGGAAATTGACAGTGTGCGGGGGCACGATTTCCCAAATAATATTTCGGATTACAAAATTATTATTCACTGCGGTGCCTGCATGTGGAACCGCCGCGCCATGCTCAGCCGGATTATGAAAGCCCGGCAGGCCGGTGTACCGATCACAAATTACGGATTGACAATCGCTTTTTCGCTGGGTATTTTTGAACGGGCATTACAACCTTTTCCGGCGGCACTGGATGTTTACAAATCCTCATAAATACTTCGGAACTTTTTTATAATTTCAACCTCAAAAAAATGAAACATCCGGTATTTATATATTCTTTCATTCTTCTTTTAATGATGTTAAATTGCACCAGCCAAAATGAAAAAGACAACTCTGGAAATTTATTGGAAGACACGATTGAACCAAAGGAAAAAATGAATGATAACCAGTTTAAATACCTCGCGCTGGGCGACTCGTACACCATTGGCGAAAGTGTAGATACAGACGAACGGTTTCCCGTTCAGCTTGTTCAGCAACTCAACGAAAACGGGATAACCGTTTCAGCCCCCGAAGTTATAGCCCAAACCGGCTGGACAACCGATGAACTGGCTGCTGCAATAGAAAGTAAAAACCTGACTGAAACTTACGAATTGGTCACTTTGCTGATTGGCGTCAACAACCAGTTCCGGGGACGTGATTCGGGAGAATACCGCAACCAATTTGCAGAATTACTGCAAACGGCCATTGAATTTACAGGCAATGAAAAAAGCATCATTGTCATTTCAATCCCTGATTATGGCGTTACCCCTTTTGGGCAGGACCGAAACCCGGAAAAAATTGCTGAAGAAATTGATCTGTTCAATCAAATTAATCTCGAAGAAACCCAAAAAACTGAGGCTCGATATGTAGATATAACCGAAATTTCGAGAAGGGCAAAAAGTGATGCTACGCTTGTAGCTTCTGACGGTCTCCACCCATCGGGCAAAATGTACCGCTTGTGGGTTGAAGAAATCTTTCCGGTAGCCAAACAAATTCTCGATAACAGCAATTAATATGAAATTAAATTTTGATACTTCAGAAAGTTGTGCGAAAAACCTGGACAATACTGATACACTGAAAAATTTCCGTAACCGATTTTATTTTGGAGATGAAGATATTATTTACCTCGATGGAAATTCGCTGGGAAGGCTTCCCGTAAAAACGCAAAGTCTGATTTCAGAAATCACCCAAAACCAATGGGGAAATGAACTCATTGAAAGCTGGAACAAACACTGGTACGAAAAACCCATTGAGCTTGGCAATAAAATAGCCCCGCTGATTGGCGCCGCACCAGACGAAGTGGTTGTTACCGACAGTACTTCGGTAAACCTTTACAAACTCGCCCACGCAGTGCTTAAATACAATTCGGGCAAAACAAATGTAGTGAGCGATGTTTTCAATTTCCCGACCGACCTTTACATTTTGCAGGGATTATTAAAAGAATTCGGTTCTCATTATCATTTATCGCTGGCAAATTCGAGCGACGGCATTTCAATCGACATTGACGATTTGAAAGGAAAAATTGATGAAAATACAGCATTGGTTGTTTTGTCGCTGGTTTCTTTTAAAAGCTCTTTTTTATACGATACTGCCGAAATCACTGAATGGGCCCATAAAAAAGGGGCGCTTGTTCTATGGGATTTGAGCCATGCAGCGGGCGCAGTTCCTGTTGAACTGAACCAGACAAATGCCGATTTGGCGGTGGGCTGCACGTATAAATATTTAAACGGCGGGCCCGGTTCGCCGGCATTTTTGTATGTAAACAAAAAATGGCAGGAAAAACTTGGTTCGCCAGTGCAAGGCTGGTTTGGCGACCAACGGCCATTCAGTTTTGATTTAAATTACCAACCAGCTAAAGGAATTCGCAAATTTCTGGCAGGTACCCCGCCAATGTTAAGTTTGATGGCCACCGAACCGGGAATTGATTTATTGCTCGGGGCCGGAATGGATAATCTTCGCCAAAAAAGCATTGTTCAAAGCGAATATTTTCTTTTCCTTGCCAATGAAATACTGGAAGAATTTGGTTTCCGTAAGGGTTCGCCATCCGATTACAAAAAGCGCGGATCGCACATCTCGCTGAAACATCCGGAAGGGTACCGCATTTGCCAGGCGCTTATTCACCCTCAAAAAAATGCACCGAAAATTATCCCCGATTTCCGTGAGCCCGACAACATCCGCTTTGGAATTACACCGCTTTATACAACTTTTACCGAACTGTGGAAAACAATTTTCAGGCTGAAAGAAATTTTTGCGACCGGGGAATTTGAGAAATTTCAGGCAACCAGAAAAGCAGTGACCTGATTGAAAAGCATTATTTATTCTCTGCTGTTTTTCTGAAAAAACCAAACAGGATTATTTTTCCGAAGCTGTCTTTTTTTAAGATTTTCAATACCCCTTTTTCAATGGCAAACTGAAACTCCTGGTTTTTTCTGAAATCATCGGCATGAATGAGGGTAATGAAATTTTTGGCAACGCTCCAGCTGAATTTTTCCTCTTCAGGAATAAAACTTACTTTCAGGTTTGTATCGTACCTGAAATCCCCGCTTTCAGCAAATTCAACATCCAAAAACAGCTGTTCATCTTTTAATTGCTTCTCTTTTTTATGAATAAGTTCCTCGTCGGGTTCAGTGTAAAGCTCGTAAAGTTTCCACTCCCCAGGCAGCTGTTTTGAGGGCCTGGCAAACATTTCGGAAGTTTTTATCCAATAAAAAAGTTTTGAAAAAACAGCTTCAATCTTCATACTTCTTCTTTTCAATTTTATTTTGACCCGTTTGCCGGGTAAAAGTTTAATAAAAGCAAGCAAGTTAATGCAGATTGCGCTAAAGCGAATTATCGCATTTATTTTGAAACATAAAAAACCCGGCATTTACATGCGAAAATAAAATGCCGGGGTACCATTGTTACTGTAGTACTAAAAACTAACTGTAAACTAATTTTTCTTGCTAAAAACAAGTTTGTACATAGCAGCCAGCGATACAATAAATCCGCTAAAGGCTGCAATTAATGCTATTGTCATAAGTGTTTCCATAATATTTATTTTTTAATGATTTTATTTGTTGATAATATTGATTTTCCATCGCTGATATTTACCACGTACATACCCGCAGTTTTATTTGAAAGGTCAACTTGTTTTTTGTCTTCATAAAAAGCATCGATACCTTTTTCTTTATATACCGTTTTCCCGAACATATCGGTAACTAATATTTCCACTTCATTCAGGTTTTCAACAGCCGACCAGTCTATATAAAAACTGCTGTTAAACGGGTTTGGATAGACACTGATTTCTTCTTCGGCAACCAAATCATCGCTGCCCGTTGTAATGCTTTTCTGAATTTCAAGGTTATCAATGGCCCAGCCCCATCCGCTGGCTGAATGATCTGATGCCAGGCGAAACCGGAACAAAACTGTGTCGCCGGCTGAAAACGGAGTGTTATGTGTCAGGTTAATCGTATGTTTCAGAAACATATTTTCGTTGCCACTGGCATTTGATGTATCATTGGTTAAGCTGCTTTCATAAGTTTCGAGCCAGTTGTTGTCAGCACCCGAGTCGTAACCGTCTTTTAGCGGCAACCAGGTAGCGCCGTTATCTTTGCTTCCTTCAACAATTACATAATCCCAAAACATTTCGTTGGTGTAATCCGTATTGGTTTCTCCGGGTTCAACCAAAACCACTTCATCAAAAGACATCTCGCCGTTTTCTTCAAGAATAACCGGATATTTCAGGTTAGCAATCAGGTTATATTTTTCGCCTTCGATGGCCGAAACCGGATAAGGATTTTTGGTATGTAAAATATTGCTGTAAAACCCCGGAGCTTTTGAAATTGAAAAGTCGGCAGTTGAAAAATCTGATGCAGCATCCTCAAAGTCAGTTGAATAACTACGAACCGGCTGGTACGGCTGAAACAAAGCAGCTTTGTAAAATCCTGAAGACGGAAGAATTTTCTTGTTTTTTCTTGTTGATTTATCTTCTGCAATAACCCTGTATTCCAAAACATCGTCACCCAGCGGGTGTTGTTTTAAATCGAGCAAACCTTTGTACAACTCGCCCTCTTTGTATTCAAGTGTTACCGGTTCCTGCAATTCGCCATTTACTTTGTATTCAATTTTCACTGATTTAATTCCAAGATTATCGGTTGCCAATGCCGAAAGTTCAACCACCGGGTTATTTTTGGAAATCATTTTTACCGGGTTATGGACAACCGAAGGTGCAAAAAAGTCGGGGCCAATGCGCATCGAGATTTTCTTCTCCGGCGCCCTTGACGGGTAACTGTAGACTTTACCCGTTTCAGTAATCAATTTAAAATAATACTGAAGGTTGCCCTGGAAGTTGCCGGATTGAATGTTCCCGGTGTATTTTTTTTTCGCCGGATTGTAGCTTAAATCTGCCGAATCGCTACTTGTAAAATAATCGTTGGAATAAACCACTTTCATTTTTGCACCCGAAATATCGTAATCTGCAAAAACGCCTATTTCAACAGGAATTTCGGCAGTTGCCTGTTCAATATCTTTCAGTTCTTCGAAATCAAAAACAACTGATTTCCAACCTATTTCCGATAGTATTTCAATTGTTTGATCTTCAGGATCGTGAATGGCTTCACCTTTGTTGGCATAAGCGTCCATCATACCACTTCCCGGTTCCAGGTGGTAAATACTCGAACCATCTTTCCAGGTTGTTGGGGCATAAATCCAGTCTTCAACACTTGCTGTTAAGTGAAATTTCAGCTTGTCTGACGTAAGCTGTTTGTATAATTCATTCGATGGCCTGTTGAACAGCGAATTGTCAGAAAGTTGCTGATCCAGTGCATTAAACACGTAATAGTCATACACACTCGGCAAATTGTTATTGTTATTAAAATAGCCTTCCCCGTTGCTGGTTTCAAAGAAACCCGAGAAACCCAGTCCGTGTGCAATTTCATGCAAAACAGAAGAAACAAAATCATATTTTGTGGAAGGCGTGTTTCCATCGGTTCCAAAATACCATGAGAAGTTTTTATTGAAACTGCAAATGATATCAGCTTCGCTTCCGTTTTTATTTTCACCCGCCAGTTTTTCTGCCAGTGCAACAGGATAGTAAACATCGGGCATCAAAGCACCTTCAAAATTTATATGAAAGGTGGAAGGACGACCCGATGCCAAAACATTGCCGCTATGCGATTCCCACTTTGCCAGTATCTTTACAGGTACTGTTGAAGTGAAAAAATTCTCCCAAATAGAAAGGGCATATTCAAAAGCCTGTTTGGCTTCTTCAGGGAACCCGACGTATGTAACATCAAAATTCAGATTATTGGTTTGTCCTGATTTCAACTGAGGTGAAAATTCTCTTGGTTTAATAAAGATATCATTTACCTCATCAGTTGGAATATTAATCGGGCTCTCAGACA
>JBMCIT010000033.1:0-9678 GCA_048616715.1 Tangfeifania sp.
TAATATGTACATCGGAGGCAGCCGGTTCGTTTACAAAATCGACAAATTTCATTTGCCGGCGCATGTAATCGAAATCAAGCCTGATCCCTTCTACAAATACCTTTGGCTTACTTTCTTTCTTCCCGTAAAAGCTGCGTATTTCGTTGGGCAGTTCCAAATAATTATCTTCTGCAAAAAGGGAGAATGTTCCAAAAAAAATAAATAATGCTGTAAGGTGTAATATCCTGAAATTCTTCATCTATTATAATCCCCTGATTCTTTTGGTAATTTTGTAAAGTTGAATAAAAACCGGGCAAATCGCTTACAAAAATCGTGCAAAACTTAAATATTCATTATCATTTAAAATGGATGGCTATTTTTGTGCTGAACCATCTTCATTTTATTTTAATGCTGGAAATACGTGATTAAAATGTTTACAAAAAAAGCTGCCAGGAAAATTCCGGGCAGCTTTTTTGAAATATATTTTTACGGCATATTAATAAAACTTTGCCCTGTTATCTTCAACTTCTGTCTTCTCACGGTGGGCTTCGTAAGCTTGCGAAGAGGCCCTGAAAGTGAGGTCCCGGGCCAGGCGCATTTGTTCACTTTCCACATCCTGGTCGGTTCCCTGGTTAACTGAAGTTACTTCTACTACAAATACTCCGTTTATACCGGTTACCGGCTGTGAAACCTGGCCAGTTTCAAGTGTCCAGGCTGTACCTATTACGGCAGGCTCCATTCCGGCGCCCGGAATTTGCGCGGAATTGAAAGTGATATTACTTGCATTTTTTACTTCTGTATCCAGTTCAGCAGCAATTGTTGCGAGTTCAGTTTTTCCTTCCATTGCAGTTCTTGCTTTTTCTTTCAGCATTTCGGCTTTCTTTTCCCGGATAACAGCCAGTTCAACACGGTCCCTGACTTCTTCGAAAGAAGCAACACCTTCTTCGGTAGCTGCTACAAGTGTGGCAATTACAAAGTTGTCGTCCAGATCGAAAATAGTGGATCCCTGAGGGTCTTCGAGCAGGTCGCCTACCTCAGCCTCATAAGCAGCACGAACAAGTGGGCGTGCATTTTCAAGGCCTGTAATCTGTCGCTGATTTTCGCTTACCGTGGCAACACGTTTATTCAGGTTTTGCTCTGCAACGGTTGCATCAAAATCTTCCTTGCTGTTGTTATTGCCGGCAAATTCGCTGGCTTTGGAATACACATTCTGATACGTTTGCGTACTTGGAACAACGTTTCTTACCAGGTATGCAATTTGCACCTGCGGAACCATTTGGCCTTTATCAGTAGTTTGAATAATATGGATTCCAAATTGTGACGTTGCAATTGAAACTTCGTTTATATTGTTATTGAATGCTGCCTGTTCAAATTGCTGAACCATCATACCTCTTTCGAACCACCCGAGGTCACCGCCCTGAACTGCTGAGCCCTGATCGGTAGAATATTCACGGGCAAGTTCACCAAAATCGCTTCCGTTTTCAATGGCGGTTTTCAGGCTGTCGGCCAGGGACTGTTTTTCCACCATCTCCTCCTGTGTCTCCACCTGCAGTAAAATGTGGCGTGCTTCCACTGAATCGGGCATCATTTCCCTGGCATGAAGTTTGGCCAGTTTATAGGCTTCATCTTCGAAATAAGGACCGAAGATATCACCAACTTCAGCATCGGTTTCAAATACCCAAGCATCGATATCCTGTGGCAACTCGCCTTCTTTGTACCATGCAGGTTCGAATCCTTCATCCGAATTGGAATTTACAAATGCTACATTGTCTTCGGCCTCCCTGAAATCGGAAATTGCATCGTTGATCCAGTCTTCTGCATCTTCATAATCAGCTTCCGATGGTTCAACAGGGAATGTAATGTATTCTATCCTGCGTGATTTCTCGGTCTCGTAATTTTCTTTATTCTCGTTGTAATAATCCCTGAGATCTTTCTCTGTTATTTCCACCTGGTCGTCGGCAACAGAAGTGTGCGGCAGTAGGATATAGTCGAAATTAACCTGTTTGTTTTTTTGTTCCAGGCTTTTCTGTGCTTCGTTTGATGTAACATACAAACCTTTGCCAACCAAATTGTTGTATTTGGTTTGAATGCGTTCCTGCACAATCTGATCTTCGAGGTACAACCAGTAATCGCGCTGTTCGGGCGCAACTCCTGTTTCGAGGTTTTTCAGGAAATTCACAATTGCGCTGCGGTCTACCTGGCCGGTATTCGGGTCTCTGAAAAGTTGCTGCACAATCGGGTGCAGGTTTTGCCCCTGCAGCATGTCGAATAATTCATCGGAGCTGACAGTAATGCCGAGGTTTTCGTACACATCCGACATAATAATTTCGCGGACGGTATTTTCCCAGGTTTGCTCACGCACCTGAACCCAGGTATCTTCGTCGAGCTGACTTTCATCGTTGTTCATTCTGTGTATTTCGCCCAATTCTTCAACTTCCCGTTGAAATTCAGGGTATTGGATTGATTCACCATCCACTTCGCCAACTTCGAGCCGGTCGCGCTGAAAAAGCGTACTTCCTCCCTGGAACATGTCTCCAAGAATGAATGCTGCAAGCGAAATACCGATTACGATTGCAACCAATAATCCTGCCCTTGTTCTAATTGTTTGTAACGTTGCCATTGATTTACAGTTCTTTTATTGCAGATTTTACTTCAATTTTTTCGAGCTACGAAGATAACAATTTTCAAAAGAAACCATGAAAATTTATTTTTTTTTGAATGATGATATTCGGAGAGGCTTTTACTGATTGATTTATTTTGTGAATTGGAGTGGGGAAGCTTCATCCTTCTGGTTTGAATTTTCAGGAGGTGTCGGTGGCAGTTCTGATGTATCGGGATCAGCTTCTGGATCATTATCCAGTTCAATATAAATGGTCCCTTTGGGTTTTTTTATCCGCCAGTTTTCGAGCGCCTGGTCCGATTCAAAACCGATTCCGGTAATTATCTGGTCGGGCCTTATAATTTTAACAAATTCTTCGGTATAAATTTTTTCGGTCTTTTCTTCCCAAATCAGGTGTTCGGTTTTAAGGGTGTCGCCTTCTAAATTGGTGGCCACCACATTGTTTTTTGCTTCCCATTTGTCTTCGTTCGGAAATTGCTTTGCATAATCGGCAGTGATGCTTGAAATAATATTCTGGTCGGCATCGTATTTCACCAGCTCTATGCCTTCGGTAAATTCCACAAAGGGCTTTCCGTCTGTTTCGTAGCGAAAAAGCCTGGGAGCTTTCAGCGAAAAACGAACCTCGCCGCTGTCGGTAAAAAGTGTTTCAAAATTGGTTGCTTCCTGCAGTGGCAGGTTTTCGGTTGTGCTGAATGCCTTTATTTCTTCGATGTTGTTTTCGCAACCAGAGAAGAGAATTGCAGCCCCTGAAACAAGGACTGCAATTCGGAATATTTTTAAAAGGTTTCTTATTTTAGAACCTGACTGTTGTTGATTCATTTATCCAACCTCCAACTTTGTAGGTTTGGCCTTCTTTTAAATCACGGAAGAAAGCATCCTCTTTGTTCGGGAAATACTCGCGGTAATCCCTGGATTTTTGTGCGGCCTCGATTGCACAATCCTGGCCTGCCCGGCGTGCCCGTTCAAAATAATCGACGGCAACCCAGAAAACAGTTGCTTTCTCAAAATCATCGTCCCCGAACTCGCGGCTGGCAGCCACATAAATATCACCAATCAGCATTAACGCCTGGCAATAATCGGGATTGATATCCAGTGCCCTTTTGGCGTAATTGCGCGCCTCCTGGAGTGCATTTTCTTTGGCAAAAATAAACAGGGAATACTCATAGTAGTATTTTGAAAGCCGCTCGTCATCGGTTTCCTGCTCCATTGCCTGCTGGTAATAATCTTTTGCTTTTTCGGTTTCGTCGCGCTCTACATACCTGCGTGCCATATTAAAGGCAGCTTCTGCCGAAGGCTCCAGGTCGTACAACTGTTCGGTGGCCTGGGCAAACAACTGGTTCTCTTCGCAACCGGCATTTCCAAGGCGGCGCAGCATTCCTTTTACAAAATCGGCATCGTTCTTATTTTCTTCATACTGCGGGGTGAAAATAGTTACCAGTGCTTCGCAGTCGGCAGCGCCTGAAGCACCAAAGATTTCTTCGATGTATGCTTTAACTTTTTCTGCATTTTCAATATCTTTTTGTTCTTCTGCCTCCGCAATGTAGGTATTTAGCAATGAGTTTGCCTTTTCGTAATTTTTTATCACTGTTTCTTTGGGCAGTTCGCCGAATTTAAACAACGAACGGGTGGTTTGCATCAGCAACACATAAACGGCCAGCTCGCTTTTTTCCTGCTGCAGATCTATCGACTTATTTGCCCATTCGTAGCCTTTTTTCAGGGTTTCTTTTAATGCATCCCCTTCAGGCGGATTTTCGGTATCCAGTTTATACTCGAGAAAAGCGTCTACTTTTCTTCCCAGTACATAACCCTCTTCACCAAAATACTTGATTCGTTGGTCGTATATTTTCATTAACTGGTCGATGTATTTATCCCTTTCTTCTTGAGTTTCTGAACTGTCAATCAGTTCTGCATACATTTTTGTACCCCGGATATAAATGTTTTTGGTAGATTTTGGATATTTATTGAATAGATTTTTCCAATGAGGCAAAGCTGATTGGAAATTATCCTGTTTATAGAACTCAGTAAAAAGTGAGAGTTCATTCATAAAATCCCTGTCCTGCTCCCTGAGAAGTTCATCGGCTGACTTTAAAACTACCTGGTCGCCTGCTGCATCACCATCACCGGTTGGAATTTCTCCGGAAAAAGCAAAGTCGAAAGTATCGCCTTGTTTATCGTCGATGTCTAATTTTTTAGTTTCATCAATATAGGTGAACCTCAGCCATTTTGTTTTTGCATGGGCTTCAACTTCATATTTTCCATCGAAACTTGTCATCATTGAACCGCCACGTTGGGCTTCAACGGTAATACCGGCGGCTGGTTCACCGTCGCGGTAAACCGTGCCTTTAATTACTCTTTGCGCCTGCAGCGTTGTGGCTGCAGTTATAACCACTGAGGCAATCAGCAGCGTTATGCGAATTACAGCTTTCATAGTTTATTCTCCTTTATTTTTATTATCATTTTTAATCAAATCTTCTCTGAACGAACCATAAATCGTAAAGATTTACGCTTAAATTAACTTTTGCATAATTTTCAAGAACCAGGTTGTGTTGTTTTGTTCCTCTTTTTCCTAATTCTGCTGAAATATTTATAGTTGAATTGGAACGATAGAGTGGTAAGCCAACCCCAAAACTTATGCCAAAATCATTAATCTGCTGATTATTAAGCATGAGGTATGAATTCTCATACTTTAATCCGGCCCTGTAGGCTATCCGGTTAAGGTAACTTCTGATTGAAAACCGGTCGGGGACCCATTCAGCACCGAGCGCAAATTTATTCAAATCAGTTAAAATCGGGTTAACTGATCCGAAAAATTTTGCTTTTGACCACGCCTGGTGATAATAATCGAGATTAACTTCGAGGATATTTTCTTTAACATACGATACTCCGAAGCCATAACTCAGGGGCAGTTGTATATTGCTTTTTTCCTCACTTTGGAAATTTAGTGTATCGCGGTCGGTGTTGGTACTTGAACCTACTGTGTAAGTGAGATATTTGCTGTTCATATCGGAATAAAACCCGGTGAATTTGGGCTGATTTTCCAGTACTGCCGCCACAACAATGTGTTTGTCTTCTTTTAACGGCAGTGTAGCCTGTACCCCAAAATTGAGGTTGAAATCGCGCAGCCTGAAAGCTTCATATTTTTGGATGCTGTAATAATCGCGGTAATCCAGGAAAGATACTTCGGCATTCCGGTTAAGCGTCCCGAACATATAATTCAGGTTTGCTCCAACTGAAATATTGGGAACAGGTGCTACTGCCAATCCAAAATAGGCTCTTGAAAGCGATCCTTCACCAAAGTAATTGTATTGAACATCGCCTGCATTGGGCACAGTTTCATTTACCTGTACGTTGTACCCTACATCTGAATAGGGTGTTAAACCCAGGCTTGTGGCCATCCAGTTGGTTATCTGAAAATTCATTGCAAAATACCTGAAATTGATATCGTTGGCATTCATGGTGGCAACATCGTTGCTGTACTGCGAAAACTTTCCGAACACCCCGAATTCAAACAGAAATGAAAGCGAATCAACCGAGGTATAGGAAGCCGGATTGGCCATGTTTATCTGCTGGTTGTTGCGGCTGGCAAGCGATGCACCTCCCATTGCCGTTGTTCTCCCGAAACTGTATGGCTGAAGGTCGCCCAATCCAAACCGTGAATACGGTGATGTAGTATTGTTATTAAACTGTGCAAACAATAAAGCCGGAAACAAAAGTAACCCGGCCAGTAAACTTACTCTGCTAATTCTCCCCATTATGTTCTAATATGCGGTTTAACCCTAAGGCTGTTAAATTGAAATGTACAAAGAAAGAATTTTTTAATTTCTTATCAAAAAAATTAGCATCCCCACCGGTAATAATAACTTTTAAATTATTATAAAATTCCTTAAATGTATCTATTGCTTTATCTGTCTCAAATACAATGCCATGCTGAACCCCCGCCCGTATGGCTTCTTCGGTTGATCTGCCGTAAAGGTTATTAAAATCATTTTTTTTAACCAGCGGCAACCTTCCGGTAAATTTATTCAGCGCTTTAAAACGCATTTCAAGTCCGGGCGAGATATTGCCTCCGAGGTACTGCCCTTTATCATTTAAAATATCAAATGTGATGGCTGTCCCGGCATCGATGACCAGTATATTTGTATTGGGATACAAATCGAAAGCGCCCACAACTGCGGCAATCCGGTCTTTTCCCAATGTTTTTTTTGTCTGGTAATGGTTTTCGATGGGCAAAGGTGTTTCTGCGTCAAGTTCAATAAAGGTACTGAAGTTGGAGGCCAGGTAGTTTTTTAGTTCCGGTGAAATATCTTTTACAGTTGAAAGAATTGCCTGGTCCAGCGATGGATGCTCATTTTTCAGCATCTGAATATTTTCCGGGGAAATTTCATCGAGCGGAATGGTAAACAGTACATCCCCCCGGTTAAAAACCGAGAGTTTTATTCGTGAATTTCCGATGTCGATTACAAGGTTCATACTAATCAATTATTCGCTGACTGATATCGAGTGCTTTTACCGAGTGGGTGAGCGCCCCGATTGAAATATAATCAACACCAGTTGCGGCCACTTTTCGGATGCGTTTCAGTGTCATGTTCCCGGAGGCTTCAGTTTTTGCGCGGCCATTAATAAGTTTAACTGCCTGTTTCATCATTTTTGAACTCATATTGTCGAGCATGATGATATCAACATTGGCATCGATTGCTTCCTGAACTTGTTCGGGCGTGGTTGTTTCCACTTCAATTTTTATATTTTCCGGAATTTTGGAGTGGATAGCTTTTACGGCCTCCTGAATACCGCCGGCCACTTTGATGTGGTTGTCTTTAATCATCACCATATCGTACAAGCCGAAACGATGATTGGATGCACCGCCCATTCTTACGGCGTATTTATCGAGGTAGCGGTAACCGGGCAATGTTTTCCGGGTGTCCAGGATTTCAACATTAAAACCTTCCACTTCTTTCATGCATTTTGCTGCGTAGGTTGCAATTCCCGAGAGGCGTTGTAAAAAATTCAGGGCTTTTCGTTCGCCGGTGAGCAAAGCGCGGTAGCTTCCGCTGAATTCCACAATTACATCGCCTGGTTTTACTTTGCTGCCATCGGGCAATTTTACATTCCATTCAATATTGCTGTCAAATTTTTTGAACACCATTTCGGCTACCGGCAAACCGGCTACTGTTCCTTCTTCTTTGGCAATTAGTATGGCTTTTTTGCCTGAACCTGGCGGTACCAGGTTATTGGTGGTAATGTCTCCCTCCCCGATGTCTTCGGCATAAGCAAGTTCAAACAATGCTTCTGCCGATTTTAATGTTTTTTCGTCCATCATGTTTACTAATCTCTTACAGCTTCAAATACTGTATTTTTATTTTTTTGCTGAACAATGTGTACCCTGAACTCCGGTTTTTCTTCCGGGAAATCACTGCGAATGTGCCCGCCCCGGCTTTCTTCCCTTTTTAATGCTGCATTGGCAATTAACCGGCAAATTGTTGCGATATTTTTGGTTTTCAGGAGGTTGTATTCATTTTTTGAATCGCTGAATTTTCCGGCAATTTCTTTGAATTTTTCCTGTGCCAGTTTAATATTTTGGGCTGTTCTTACAATTCCCAGGTTTTTGGTCATGAGTGCAGCAATTTTATTCTGATATTGTAAAAACAAGTTTTCATTCTGTTTGCTTATAATAAGCGGTTCTGTTTCAGGGAATTCTGCCTGCGGCCGGCTCAGTTTTGCAGCCTTGTCGCTGGCACGTTTACCGAATACCAGGCATTCCAGCAACGAATTGCTGGCAAGCCGGTTGGCTCCCATAACTCCTGTGGCAGCCGCCTCGCCGCAGGCAAATAATCCTTTTACGCTGGTTTCGGCCCGGAGGTTTGTGCGGATGCCACCTACCATGTAATGTGCCGCCGGAGCTACCGGAAGTAGCTCGCTTGTAAAATCGTACCCGAGCTTTTTCAGGTGCTTGTATATGTTTGAGAACCGGTTTTTTGTTGCTTCCGGGTCGAGGTGTTTCAGCGAAAGGTAAATGTAGTCCGAGTCCGATTCATTTATTTGTTTATAAATATTGTAAGCCACCACATCGCGCGGGGCCAGTTCGGCCAGCGGATGAATCTTTTTCATAAAGCGTTCGCCTTTTTTATTGAGCAGCCAGGCCCCTTCGCCACGCACAGCCTCGCTAATCAGGTAGGCTTCTTTGCCGGGCACATACAATGCCGACGGATGAAACTGGATGAATTCGATATCGGCAATGTTGGCGCCGGCTTCGTACGCAAGGGCAATTCCGTCGCCGGTGGCAGTGTGGGGGTTGGTTGAACGGGTAAACAGCCGCGATAATCCGCCGGTGGCAAGTATTACCGCTTTGGTTTTGAAAATGAAATTTTCCCCGGTTTTAAAGTCAATGGCCTGCACACCTGTAATACGGTTGTTTTCTTTCAGCAATTTTACAGCAGTAGTGTATTCAAACGGCTTTACCGTTTGTTGTTCTTTTACCTTTTTCAGGATAAACCCGGTCAGTTCTTTTCCGGTAGCATCGCCACCTGCGTGGAATATTCGTCGTTTGCTGTGTCCGCCTTCCAGTCCGAGCACAAATTTTCCGTTTTTTTTGTCGAAAGGCATGCCCATTTCAATAATCTCTTTTACCCGTTCCCTTCCTTCGGTTACAAGTATTTCTACGGCATCTTTGTCGCACAATCCACGTCCGGCAGTTAAAGTATCTTTTAAATGAAGTTCAGGGGAATCGTCGGGTTCAATAGCAGCCGCTATTCCTCCCTGGGCATAGTACGAATTGCTGGTGTCGAGTTCGGATTTGGTAATGATGGCCACCGAACCATATTTCGACGAATGGTAGGCAGAAGTAAGACCGGCCAATCCGCTTCCGATTATAACTGTATCGAATTCAAAAATTTGCATGGAATTTTCTCTCGTGGATGCGCAGCAAAGTTACTATATTCTTTCAGGTAAAGCGAAATTCATGAATCCTTTTTATTTTTAGTTTTCATTTTTTACAGCCTGTAAAAATAGCAGAAATCTTTATTCGGGCTCCCTTTTTTTTACTTCCGGTTAAACCATTGGTAAATTACAATGTCGTAGTTTAC